>JAFZFM010000208.1 GCA_017555865.1 Bacteroidaceae bacterium | reverse complement strand
TACGAAAGGACTTGGAATAGTTGATTATAATTCTACCGTATTGAGATTGTCAAATCTAACGCAAGAAGAATTATACCTATTGTTAATTAAATTAAGACATATATTTTCATACGGAGATAGTGAAAAATATTTGGTGCCCGATGATGCTATTATAGCATACCTGTCACATTGTATGAATAAAATTGGAGAAAGTTATTTTAGAACTCCACGAAATACAATAAAAGGGTTTTTAGATCTATTGTCTATTTTAGAGCAATATCATGATAAGGGGTGGACTGACATTATTGAGGAAATAGATATTAAAGAAGATAAAGAGATATCTGATTTAGGAGCAATATTAGAACAGAATTCATCAGATACAGATGACGAATTTGCATCATTCAAATTATAACAACTTATGTAATCACGGCAAAACCAAAAGCGCAACTTTGCAAAAACGAAATGTGATTTTCAAAGCAAAAACGAAATGCACAAAAAATACAGAAAAAGCCACTCGTTTGAGCGGCTTTTTTCATTTGTCCAAACGGTATTCGAACAACATTCAAACGGAACAATATATAGTTTAAGCAATTCGATACAGCATTATGTCTGTGTACTGTGAGTTGTAGTTCATATGAGCATTGAACTCGATTTTACGCGCGTTTTTGAACGGATTTCCGAGCGTTTGATTGTTCCCTAACCAATCACACAACTCAACGATAGAAGACTTGTTAGAAGTGAAATAAACAAAGCGTTTGCCTTGCAGAACAGTAAGAACATCGAGATAGTCAGCCAGCGACCAACTCATATTGTAAGTGCCTACTTCAGTACACAAATAAGGAGGGTCAACCAAGAACACGACGTTCGGATTGTCTTTGTACTTGTTGAACAGCTCTCGATAGTCGCAACTCTCAATCTCAAGGCCATCCAAGAAACCATCACAAGAATAGTCATTCTTCCGGACGTTGTTATACATTCCTTCCTTGCGTAGAGCATCGAGAGAAAGCACATACTTCATAGAGAAGAGCAACGAGGATGATATGGTTATATAATCAACGAAGCCTGTCTGTTCCTCACGTTCCAAGCGTTCAAAGATAAGTTCTCGTGTCTTCGTGTCTATCAATTTCTGTCGTGGACAATCCTTTACGATGACACGAAGGTCGGCCAACAATAGGTTTGTCCTATCAATGTTCTCCAAACGCTGGCGGTAGTTGTCGTAATCGTTATATACTACGGTCGCATTTGGCTTGTTGTATTTGGTGATATGGGACAACAGACCAGAGCCACCGAATAAATCAACGAACACGGCATTATCATCCAATGTGGCAAGTATCTTCTTATACTCTTTGGCAAACATTCTCTTTTGGCCTACAAACGGCAATGGGGCTGATAGATATTCTTTTCTCATAGCAACAACTTTTGATGTTGCAAAGGTCTTAACAATCCGATAGCCCAACAAAAATATAGCCCACATCACACTGCACGGAGCGTGCAGTCCTTTCCGAAACGCTTTATAAGACCATACACCTTGCGTTCGCTGACGTTGTACTTGTCGGCCAGCATACTGACTATATATGTAACCTTGTCGCCGCCCTTCCTCATTCGTTCGTAGTCCGAATAAAGGTCGATATACTTGCAGTCTTCCGGTCTGAAACCTATCTCGATGAGTCGATTTAGCAACTCTTTGTTAAAATTCAATATTTCAAATACTGTCATATTTCTATTTTTACTATCTTTGTATCGCCAATCACATTTTATAAATAATGCCAACTGAAGCGGCAGAGGGTATATAGCCCCCGGTCGCGCTTCAGTTGGCGTTTTATGTTTATATGTGATTGGCGTTACATTTAACAGGCTGGGGGCTTTTTTTATTTCTCCCCATCTGTTGAGGTTTCAAGTTCCGGTGTCAGCAGATATTTGTACTCTCCGCTTCGTATCCTTACCTTGAGTTGTTCCCGGCTTTTATACCGTTTCTTTATTATCAGTTTTGAAAACTTCCCATCCATCATTATGTATTTCCACCATTCCCGGTGCAACATATACATCACCTTTTTGCGGATGTTGTAACTTTCAAAATGTATCATCATACCGAGGTATGAATTGATGGATTGAACAAAGTGTTCCAAGTTCTCAAGGGCTTTGCCCTCCTCGGCCAGCTTGTTGTACTTCCGTATGCTGTCATACATCTTACCGCGTGTCCTGTTGCTGATATATGTCCTGTCCGGCAATATCATTGCACCGACAAACAGCACACCTTTCCGTACAGGCTGGATATATATCTTCTTCGGGTGCAACCGTACAAGTAGTTGTTCGGCGAGGAACAGCCTCATTTCGGGTACGAGAGCGGCGAAATCCTCACGGGTGGGCAACAGTACCGTAATGTCATCAACGAAGCGTATATAGCACTCTACGCGCTTTATTTCCTTCATCCAATGGTCGAACACGCTACCGAGGAAGTTTGCGTTCAGTTGTGACGGTAGATTGCCAATAGCACACCCTTTGCCTTTCGGCTGACCGAACAGTGTTTTCCTCGGTGGTATGCCGTCCCACAGTTCCACCGGGCTTTTACGGATGCAATCATCCTGCGGACAGTGGAAAGTAATCACACGAGTTATATACAACAGGCATTCCAAGTCATCGCCCTTGTAGTTGTCCCGGATAAATATGTCGAGCATCTCATATAGCAGAGCCTTATCCATACTCATAAAATAGCCCTCGAGGTCGAAATGACCGACCCACCAATCCGGATGGGCATCCACCATTTTACGCACAGCCTTTACAGCGGCCAACGTACCTTCACCCTTACGGCAGTTCTTTGAGACATTACCCTGTGCTGTAAAACGCTCCTCATACATAGGATTTACCCTCATAGCCCACCAATGGTGGATAATGCGGTCGGCAAAGTCTGCCGCGAACACCTCCCTATATACAGGCCATTTGACAACAAAGCATTTCGATGTGCCGGGATAGTATCTGCCTATTCTAACTTCGTTCCACAGGCGTTTGAGTTCCGTTTGATAGGTACAAAAGAAAGTAAGGCAATCCTTACTTGACATCTTTTGCTTTATGCAGTCTTCAAAAGCAGCAACAATTGATGAAAAGGGAATGTCATAGGTGACAGGTTCACTTGCGGAAGACACAACGGGACAACACACAGCACGAACCCTATTTGTATTATTCCTATTGTTGTTGTTCGAATTACCGTTGTTCATATTTACGTTCCACGAAGACGACGAAGTATGTATTCACTTTTGTTTCTTTCCTCGCTTTTACACAAGGGGAATACCCAAATAAACCTTGTTTCACTGCTCACTCCCAATCAGCGTACCAATTAGGACTCCGGCTGACGGGCTGACTTGCGCCAACCCGTGGCTTGCGCTCCTATCTCCCCAGCAAGGGAGAGAATATCACAGAACTTGCCCTCGTCGATTATACGACGGTCTCGACATAACCTAATCATCAATTGAAGACTGCCAAACTTGATAGAGAACTCTTCCAACAATGACACACGTCGGGCTTTTGACATATTGGCCGCTTGGATAAGTTCACAACATTCCAAGGCGACCATCATCATTCGCTCACCAAAAGCATATTTGAAAGATTTTGGAAAATGCTCCCTTGCATCCAATATCAGGTTGAGCAAGGCATACATCTGTTTGTAAATTTGTAAGTCCTGTGCGAGTGCCATATCACATTTGTTTCAATCGGCTGCAAAGATACGGAATTAGCCCGAATATACTACAAAAAAATCCCCCTTACGGGGGAAAAGGAATAAAGAATTAAAGAGGTTAAGAGATAAAGAGGTACAAGGTTTATTCTTCGGAAGACACAACGGGACAACACACAGCACGAACCCTACCTGTACTATTCCTACCGTAGCTGATCGAATAACCGTAGGTCATAATCACGTACCACGAAGACGACGAATCGTACTCTGTTGAACTCCAATACCAATCTCCAGCAATTGTTCCACCAGCAAAGTACTTGGTAAGGAACTCGTTTATCTCGGTCTTGTATTCACACATCAAACGCAGCTCGGTGACACTTGGCAGATACCATTGCATCGGGTCATAACTGTTGGCTTTATAGTTCCACGCAGCTTCGGCAGCAGGAGCACCTTTTGTGCTTTGGGTGTCCGTTTTCCCTGCGGTCTGCTCGATGATGGCCATTGTGTCCTCATAGCCTGTATTGACATCAAACAACCCGACATTACCAGCTGCATAGTTCTTCACGTTCTTAAAGTCAGTACCGTATCCTCCAAACTTGAATGTACTACCACCCGACGTGGTTGTACAATCGGCAGCGGCAATGATAAACTCTCGCTTTCTCGCACGGATACTTACACCGAGCTTGCTGTACTGTGACTTTGCATTGGCCGACATAGCATTCCACTCTTCACCTGTAAAATGGTGGATGCTACCGTCCGAAATCTTCACGCACGCAAGACGGAGGTCACGCAAGCCTCCAGCCCACTTAATGTATTCGGCCATTTCCGACAAAGGGGTGTTATAGTTCACCTCTGTAAAACCTAACTCTTGAAGAGCCTTCACTTGGTCTTCCTTATTAATGCGAAGCAATATCGCGTCTTTACTTGAACTCATAGTTTTTATTATTAGATGTTAGACTTCTTCACATACCGCACGAGCACGCAGTTTAGTTTCTTTGTATTGTGTTGCGCTTATATACCCATAATAAACTGAGAGGGCAAAAGCATATTCACTTGTGTACTCTGTACTACTCCAATAGTAGTGATTGGTTGTTGAGGCACACAATAGGCTTTCAGTACTCCAAAAGTATTCCAAGGCCTCCTGTATCTCTTCCTTACACTTGTAAATGGTAAGTAATACACCCAAGCCCGGCAAGTGCCAATCGCTGGTGTCATCGATACCGTCGTACTCGTTTACATAGGCCTTGTATGCCTTTGCAGCTTCAGCGGCTGGTGCTCCTGTTATGCCTTGGCTTCCCGTTTTGCCTGACTGCGATGCAATGATAAAGTCGGTGTTTGCAGCTCCGGCAAAATCATTGTAAGCTGTACCGCAGGAACGATTGTCAAGGTCTTCGATATTCACACGGTTGCCCCAAGGCATTATGACGTTGCCGTCGGCATCGTAACAGTCATTGGCGGCAAGGACAAATGAATGACCATAGGCACGGACACGAAGGCCACGCTTAATGAACTTCATTTTGTTCTCGTTGGTCAGACTGTCCCATTCCTCTTTGGTGAAGTACCAATAACTCTTGTCGCTGTAACGCTGGACGGCAAGGCATATATCAAGTAGGCCGCCAGCCCACTTGATACGCTTTGCAAATTCCGAAGCACGGCTATTCTCGGTAACGTCCTTCATACCTACAGCATTGAATGCTGCAACTTGTGCCTGCTTGTTCTTGCGTAGCAGGGTAACGCTTTGCTCTTTCGTACTCATATTATGAATTGATTAAATCGTTAATGTCTGCATTTTCTCTCGCGTAGTTGGATAGATACTCATCGTAGGTTTCACCGTTGTAATACAACAGGTGGTCGCCGATATTCTCAAGCGTTACAGTGCCGACCTCCTCAGAACCTCCGTAGCCTTCCGCGTTCACATCATCGATGAGGTCAATATATGCCTCGATGACAACAAGGATAGTCATTTCGGAGATACCGTTCTCAAGAGCTTCGATTTCGTAGTCCTCAAGTATCACCGTAAGCTGGTATGTTCCATCGATGACAGGCTTGCTGACCTTGTTGCCGTCGGCATCCTGTCCGGCCACACCTCGCTCAATAACAGTGAGCAGTTCTGTTGCATCTCCCTTGAGCGTCTGCCCCACAATACGCAAGAGGGTCAAAGCTCTGTTCGCTGATTGTGATGAGAGCACATCGGCCAACATCCTTATCGCATCCAGCTTCGGGCTGGTCTCGATACGAAGACGCTGCACAGCCGGGAGGTTTGTCATCTGAAGACCGCTTGAGGCTGACAGGCCTTTGTAGGTCAGCATTGGAAGACCGATAAAACGCAACTCAACCATCGTATTTGGCAATGCAATATCGTTGATTGGCGAGGTCTCGGCCAATGTAATGCTCTCGAGTGCGCTGCCCTGTGCGTAGATGTGCTCGATACGAGGACACTGCGAAGCATCAAGGCTCTTTGCGCCTGTGTTCTTTATGTCGAGATGCACAAGGAACGGCAGTTCGCCAAGGTTGAGCATTGACAATGGCGCATAACTCTTGATTGGGTACTCTATATGGCTGTCTGAACCAAGAATAAGGCGTTCGCACAGTGTCATCACCGAGAAACTGAAGTTTGCATCAAGCGAGATTTGCGACAGGTCAATCTCACGCATACGGTCTGCTTGATAGATATACAACAGCGCACCCTCCTCGTGTGAGAAGTTGGTGAAAGTGTACTCCTGTCCGGCTTCAAGGAAGCAACTCTCCGAGAGGTTACCGCTGGCATCGTTACCGATACCGAAGAATCCTGTCTTTGCAGCCACAATGCGGATTTTTGCATCAGAGCCACAGGCTATACGTCCGGACAACACACCTGTAAAGAAGTCACCTGTCTGATAGTATCCATCGCGGATTCTCCAACGCTTTTCGATGAACGATGGCAACGCGGTCAATCCCAATCCCTGCAAAGCGTAGAAATAGACAGCGTCCGATGTCGCAGTGTACTGTATATACTTGCGTTCACCGTCATAAGACGACACCATCTTAGGCCAGAACTTCAGTCGCTTCTCTACGGAGTAATACATTGCTCCTTGGGGCGAGAACGGATTGAGGGTCTGTCCATCCATCGTGCACTGCACGTTACGCATGGCGGCTATTGTGGTACGCAATGCAAGTTCTGTACCGACATTGTCTATCCACGCCACTTGCTGGGCATTGATGTTCTTGAACAGGATAGAGCCGTGTCCGGCATAAGGGTTGGTAAATGTCTCGCTGTTCTCCTTGTTGGGGTCTACCTCGGGGTCAACGGTGCAACCTCCGTCGTTGTCCTTTCCGTCGGTGGTATCGGCATCATATACTTTGTTCAGATACATACGGACAGCGTCATCACCTGTATAACTGCTGTCGGTACTCTTGTATATACCGTTCTCGACATAGAATCCCTCCTCCAAGAACCACATCGGTTGCATATTCTTGGCACGCTGGTCAGTTGCCGCGCGGTAGTCGGTAAATCCGGTATAAGCGTATGCTGACTCCACGCTTGCATATCGATGGAAATTGCGTTTCCAACTCTCTTGCCAATCTGTGTACTTATCATAGTCGTGGGCATCACAGAAACGCAGGAAGCGGTAAAGGTCATAGGGGACTTTCTTACCAAGTGCAAGGTCAATGGCCAGCTGGTCATTATCCACCATACACTCAAAATAGAATGTCCAAGCCGGGAACGCATCACCGGAAATCTCGCCCTTGTCGACAAGTTTCTTCACCCACGAAGATATGTAGGTAGAAGGAGCCATCATATCATCTATGCTTGACACGCCTTTGAACCAGTCCATACCTTGGTAGTTGAGCAACTCAAAGCCTGTTACAGGGTTAAGAACATCGCCCTCGACTACCCATTTGCCGTTTATCTGTTTCATTGAGCCTGTAGAAGCTTTCCACGCTCCGTTCTTGTAGCGCATGAAACGATAGTCACGACCGCAATACAATGATAGCAGATAAGGCTTTGAGGTATCAAGTCCCTCGGTGGTCTTGAAACGTGCCTCAATCGCATCGAGCGTCTCATCACGCTGGCCGAAGAACTCGATAAAGCTCTCATCTTGGTAGTTCAAGCAGCCCTTGTTGTAACCGGGCGTGTTGTAGAATCCAAGGGCTTGCTGTTCGCCTTTATCCTCCTTCCAATTGCCCTTTGCCTCATAATAGATATTTTGCAGAGTGCTGTCCGTTGAACGGAACACCGCGATTGAATGGTTGGCCGTCGAGTGGTTCATCTCAAGGCCATCGATATGCACATCGCCGATGTCATACGTTCCATCATATGCACGCTGTGCCGGGGTGAGGTATCTGCCACCCAATCCGGCATAGGTCGCATTCATCATATCACACACAGAGCAGTCATTGGAGTTGGAACTATCGGAGAAGTCAATCTTGATTGTAATCAAGTCAACAGGGATTGTCTTCTCACCAACGCGTACCTTACCCTCCGCAAACAGTGCGTAGGTGAGCAATGCGTCTTCATTTGTGTAGTCTGAGTACAGAGGCACTATGCTCTTTGCTTTGTTGAGATAGATGCGGACATTCTTCTTTGGACGCTTGGCCGATGTTGTACCCTGTCTTCTGATACGCGCCTGTGTCGCCTTGAAACTGCGCCAAGGACGTACAGGGTCATAGTAGTACACATCCATCGGGAAGTTGTCACTGGTAGATGTTCCGTTGTCAAACTCGTTGTGTGCCTCCTCCGAAGCGACAAGGACAACATAAGGAATACCTCGCGCATACAAGGCGGTAGCACTCGGACGGCTCTTTGTAGTTCCTTCTGCGGTCTGTGATACAAGCACATTCTCAAAGTTGTACTCCTCGACCATTGCGGTTGTATCTGTGAGCTTCACAAGGTAGTTCTCGAAAGCCTGTGCCCATTCGTAGTATGAGTTCCAAGCCATCATATAATAGAGATAGAGGTCGCCATCCGTACCGTCCATCGTGATATTCTTCTCCTGCAAGAGGTTTCCGCTTCCGGCTACATAACCGATACAAGCGACCATCTCACCGTTGAGGTACATCTTCATCAGCGAGTACTTGACACCGCTGCGCTCATAGTAGATGGTAGAAGGTTCCACAACAATACCGACGGTTATCTTCTCTCCTTGGCGGTAACTTCTCTCCTCAAGAGCCTGTACACCGTTCTTACAGAAGATGGCCACCTTGTTACCTGTCACATAGAATCCTGCGCCCGTAGTCGGGTCGTAGCACTCTATGAGGCGTGTCTTCTCGTTCTTTATGTTCTTTGCCGCAAAAGCAAACTGTATGGCCGTTCCGGTTGCCTCTATGCTCGATGCGGCAAACGGGTAATGTGGTAGACTTGCCTTTACATTCTCTGCAACGCGAAGGCAGTTCTCCCCAAGGAAATTGCCAAAGCCGTTGGTTGTATAGTTCGCCCCGGTCAAAGTCATTTGATAGCCGTTTGAGACAATGCTATGGTCTGCCTCGGAGTTGCTACGAGATGAGAAGTCGAACGAGTACAGAGCACCTTCTTTGGGCTGTGCCTCGATAGCAGAACCCTTTACGGTCAGCACTACCGAATCGCTGGACACATTACCTGTGCTTGCTTGATAGGTTATGCTTTCGCTACCGTCCGACTTATATCCCTGCACTTGCTGGGTTACTTGATAGGTGCGTGTCGGGAGTGCGTTCAATTGGGTTATCTGCACTCCATTCGCCATTACAGACACATAGGTTTGTGTCTTGCCAGGTGTATATGCAGCGATATCTATTGCTACGGTGTCATACAGCCTTATATTGCCTCCTGTCTTGTCATCGTAGCGCAATGATACAATCGGGGTCGTATTGCCGTCCTCGACAACCATAATAGCCGTGTAGATGATGTTTCCGGTTGTTCCGCTGGCTATATCCGTTCCCTGTATGCGGAGAGGATAACTGCCGTGGTGCAGGCCGAGGTCAGCCGGGCGCAAGGTTATGGAGTGCGTAAAACTGTCGTTGATGGTCGCTGTCGCCAATGGTTGCCAAGCACCGCCAACTTTGATGTCAATTTGGGCTGATATACCTTTGTCGGACTGATTGTTCGCAAACTTGTACAATGGGATTGATACGCTTTCAGTCTTGGGAGTGATAAGCATATCCGCACTGTACTGCAATACTTGCACACAAGTACAGGTAACATCTACGGCAGTTACAGCGATGTTCTTGCTTCCTGTATTTCCGGCATCATCAATGGCCACCAATTTGAACTTGCGTGCTCCAGCTGCCGTAAAGAACTGAGTAAAATCAAGCTCAAAAGTGTAGTCCGTCAAGTCGCCGGAGCTTGGCTTGTTTACGCGCTCCGTCCAAACGGTCAGACCGCTATCTCTATCGACTATCTCAAGTGTCTCGATGGAGTTCTCCGTCTCGATACCACCACCGCTGGTTACTGAACGTATGGCTGCGCGTGTCTTGATTGTAGCACCGTATGCGCCATATACAGGCGAAGACTCAAACGCTATGGCCACAATAGTACCACCACCGCCACCACTGCCTGTGCCGACGAGGAACTGCTTTTCTTCGCCCACACCTTCGCCCTTGGCATTTACCATCTGAATTTTGACAACACCCTCGGTCTCTGTGTCAAGAGTGAAGTCAACCGGGATACACTCATACGCTCCACCTGTCGAGAGGGCTTTGTCTCCTCCCTCTTCGGGTGCTGCACCAAGTTCTACCTTTGAACCACCACCGCCAAAGTCCTTCCATAGTGCTACCTCTCCAAAGTCGGAAACAGCACCTTGGAACTGCTTTGTCTCCATTGTATTCTCGGCAACCTTATACGAAATGACGAGTCCCGGCTTTGCATAGGTAACACCTTTCTCCTTTTGGTATGCCAACAGAGCAGTAACAGCACTCTCCAGCGTGTAGAACTCACCGATGGTAGGAGCACCAACAAGTGTATCGATGACGATGTGTGTCTCGCTACCAGCGGCCAACGAGCCAAAGTCCTTCCAATTGTCAGCAGTCTTCCAATTGTCCTCGGTCAGTGTTCGCCCGGTATATTGGTAGGTCTTCCATATTCCGCTGGCAATCTCGAATGAGATAATCAAACCGGACACGGCCATTCCCATTTTCCACGCAACGTGTACCGCTGAAACGGTCGGGTTGTTGGGGTCACACAGCTCATAGTAGCCACTGATGGGAACTTCGTTTGTCACGTTGTAGATGTTACCTACAGCTGCGCCGCCATTACCAAAGTCCTTCCAATTGTCGTGATTGTAGAACGCTGTGATATAAGCATCGCCTATATATTGTTTGGTAATCCACCCGTCTTCGGTAAAGAGGGAGATTACTATACCTTTCTGAAGTCTGGTCGCATTCAGCAAATAGTCGATAGCATCATCCAAAGTAATAGGAGTTTCAATCCCCTTCCAAGTATTGATGTTTACGAAAGAACGGCTAATGTCCGAAACATATTCGCCCATCCTGCTAAGTTCGTTCTCAAGCTCCACTCCTCTGTTACCCGGATACGCTGTATTTTCTGTGAAGCCCAACGCCAAATCAGAACCAATAACAGCTAATTGGCTACCGCTCCAACGGTATGATTTGCCATCGTCCTTACATAGGAATACCTTTCCTCTCAAAGGCTGATACGAAGATTGGAACAAGTCGTCACCTACCCAATTGGCATAGTACAGACTGTCTTCGGGGTTGAAGATAACAAAATAGTTTACTACCGAACAGTAATAGACAGGAGTATATAATCCCTCAGTACCGAGTTCCGGAAGTTCTCGCGGCTCAATCGCACAGTTCTCAATTATGCCATCGAACTCAACCACATCATCGAGAGTGCCCGGCACATATCGGCTCGGGATTTTACCGCTATCATCAAGAGGTGCAATACCACCAGCTTTACCCACGGAAGACCTAAATGTGGCAAATTCGCCACTTAATCCGTATAAACGGGTATTGATGTCATCGACGGTGGATTGTACAGACGCAATCTCATCGATTATATCATTTATGGTGTCTTCTGCATCAGACAACGCCTTTTCCAAATTTGTGACTGCTGTTTGCCTTGCGCTGGTCTCTGCCTCAATCTGCGCCTTCAACTCATAGATACCACCGATATTTCCAACCAATAACCAGCCGGGCTTCTGATAGGCATAAACATTACCTGTATTTACCAATGTTGGTGAATCTGCATTGAAAATGGTTACCAACTGCCCTAAACGCAGAGCCTTCCCATTAGTGCCAATGGGCGACTTGTCCGCGTTCATGGCGGCTACTGATACATACACCTTGCGGATACCGAGGCCGTCAAGGTTCTGCTCCATATCGGCCAAGTATGCGAGTGTGTCAAGGTGCAAACCTCCTACCTCTTCCGGGGTGATGCTATCTATCTGCGTTTTGTCACGCAGAGCTGATGCGCGTTGCTGAAGTTTATATATTGAATCCATAAATATGTATTAAAGCAGTTTGACTTCGAGATTTAGGCTTTCACTGAGACTAATATTGGGCGAATGTGTTACTTCCGACCCATCTGCGTTTAGCAAGAAAGAGCAACCCATATCATTTGATAAGCAAAAGGACTCCACTTTCCCATTGAAGCAAACAGGATAGTAACGAAACCATAAAAGTTCAATATCTTCATCCTTTTTCAATTTGAATATGGTTTTGTTTGTGGTTTCCCACGCAATTGGGTCAGACCAAGAAGATGCGGAGCTCTTAATCTTGATGCGTACGAAGGTTTCTCCGTTTACGGTTCGTTTTTGTACTTTTCCACTGAAACCACTGTAAAATGTTACAGGTATATCCTCCCACGGAATGTTATTTACTTTCAGTTTCTTTTTCATAAGCAATGGCAATGTCTTTTTTAGCACCAAATCTGTGAAATAATAGTACTCCTCTACACCTGTCGTGTCGTAGCTCAAGTATGCTCTTCCGATATTTCGGCAAGGTCGTTCCTGCCCGTCCTCAAACAAACGTACATCATCCGTAGTGTTCTGCAAACATATATACGGCTTGGCATCTATGTTCGTAGTAGTAAGCGAAGCCCCTTCATAAGCATACAGTTCGCCGCGAACGACAAGAACACCAGCTGGGAATGTCATTGTTTTCTGTCCTGCAACAGTTTGGTCTACTTCATAGGGATAATCATCCAACACAAAGACTTCTTCGCCATCTGCCAACAATTTGAGAACGGTTTCCCATACCTCGATGATGTTGTCCTGTAGCAATTGGAGGTCGTTTAGAAAGACAGGCTGTCCGCCCTCATTAAAACGAAGTTTATTCATAATCGTACAATTCTATGCGGTACGAGCGTCCCGCTGGTTTATAATAGTTCAATAGGTTATATATTATTTGGAGATTCTCCCCATTGTATTTGTCATCTTCAGAGTCAAGCGAGCTACACAGGAATGTCGGTATATATACAATGAATGTCTCACGACTCGACACCTCATCCGGTTCTCGCAAGTAGAAAGGTTTGTTCCCTGCCACATAGAAATAGTTGGGTGGCTGTCCTTCATCTTGGAAATAGAACGATGGAGTACGCTCATCCTCCGGTGTCTCAATGTAGATTTGATTGTCGGTCAAATAGAACGCATCGTTCAAAGCCTTTTGGATATACTGCACATTGGCAGTAATGTTCAACCTTGAGGATATGCTATCCCGGTAAGCGAGGAACTTGTCATACAGGTATCGTAATGGTGTTATGAACACCCGGAACAGAGCCATCATAACCTTGCTTCTCAATATGGGAGGAAGCAGTTGCTGCACGAAGCGTGTAAAATCAATTCTGTACCACATAACTCAAGGTATTGCTTAAACCGGAAGCAACGAAACTGCCGCCTACGGCCGTATAGTTGTTGCCGGATATTGTTTTATAATTCCTTCCCTCATCCGTGCTGTAACTGCACGACAACAGTTCCACATCGGCAACACCTTCGACCGACTGAATGGCATCCACAAGTTTTGTCTTGTTGAATGTACCGCCGTACAATATCCCTTTCAGATAGTTCTCCACGGCTTCTTCCACAGGCTTACTACCATCGGAAATTCGTGTTCCTTGTTTGTCTATCACCAACGGGTCGATATGTACTGTTGCAGATACCGTTATCAAGTCTGCCGGGAGAGAGCGTATTGCCAATATCACCCCGGCTATTTTAATGCGGTTCATATAGCTTTTGAACGCTGTTAAAACATCATCTGAAAGCACAGCAGGGCGTTCATCCTTTTCGCCCGAAACGAGTATCTGTATTGAGGTTCCTCGGTCTCGTACCGCCACATACTTTACCTTCTGCTTCTCGAGGTTGCTTGTGGCATATACATATTGCTGTGTCGCTTCATCGAAGACAAGCACATCACCATATTGGAATTGCAACGCCATCTTGTGATACCAAGGTACGCTGGCTACTACCGCCCGGCTTATCTTTGTATCCACATCGGCCTTGTGGGTATCAAAAAAGACCTCCAACACGTGGCAACAGGCAGCAATGATGTAAAACAGGATATTCTCCAAACTTACGCTTGAGAAACTGTCGTCGAATGTAGCATCAGCCGCAAGTCCGTACTTCTCCCTAATGTCTGCATCTGCCATAAAAGCATCTGTCATTGTCTTTTTAATATCGTTTATACTGCGTGCCATAATTATTGAAACTCTTTTGTAAATTCTTCTGTAAATATACCAAGACGGAGACCTGATGTGTCGCGTTCTGTGGCTGGCTCTACCTCATTGGCCTTGCAATAGTTCTGCATTGCCCTGTTGTATGTCTTCTCCGGAAGGGTCAGTTCCACTCCAGCACCTGGAACATCCGAGATGGCCATACCATTGACCTTTGCCAATTCTACGACCGCCGACAGAGAACCATATTCCTGTATGGCGATGTCCGCAAGGGTCTGTCCATCCTTTGATACTACTTTCATAATATTCGCTTAAATTTTCTATATCCTACATATCCGATTGCGATGATAACAAGAATCAGTACAATGCCCGGCCATCGTTCGGGAGGCTTCTCTTTATGTTCCCGGTCACGTTGCTCCGTTCTTTCGCCCTGTGAAGTATTGCGAGTACCCTCTGCCTCAAGTTCCATATTCTGCGTAAGGTTACTGTTCTCTTGTTTTTTGTTATCAGCCTTCCGGTTGTATTGCACCGTTGTGGTCTGTGTTGCATATTGTCTTCCTGTGCTGTCCGGTGCGCTGTAATTGGTGATTGTCACGTTCAGTTCCTCCGTTTCCGTTCTCAGCTCATCTATTCGGGTATCCAAAACAGAGAGGTCTTTGACATCGACACGGCCACTGTCCTTGGCGCATTCCTCCGTCTGAATGGTAGAGGTCTGTTCAGTCACTTTCTTTGAAGCTCGGCATCCTGTCAGCAACAGGGCGATAAAAAGGTAAACAAGGTATTTCATACTTATGGGGTTAAAGGTTTGCGTACTCTTCTTTTGCGTTGAAGCAGGGACAAAGTTTTATCCACTCGTTCTTCTCAATCTTGCCATTTCCGTTGAGGTCGGGAGAGAAATCGCGGTGTCCTTGAATGACAGCTTCGGGATACTTCTTCTTGAGTATCTTCAACAGGCTGGCCAATGACTTCTTCTGTGCTTCGGTACGGTTGTCCGTTCCGTTGCCCTGCGCATCGATACCACCGATGTAGGCGACATTGATAGTGACACTGTTGTAACCCTGCACGCCGTTGCTTGCTCTCTCATCCGGGTGCATCTGAACGATACCGCCATCGGGTTTCACGACATAGTGATAGCCGGGATTCTTCCATCCTTTGCGTTTGAACTCAGCGCGTAGTGCTTCTATGGTCTGTTTCTGATTTCCTGCCGTGCAATGCACAGCGATATATTTAATCGTTCTCATTATTCTCTGTTTTATGTTTGCAATAATCGTTGAAGCGTTGTAGAGTCGGTATCTTCTTGATGAACTCAAAGGATACCACGTAATAGAGGAATACCAATGTCTTGCTGTCCGGGAATATGTAAGTCAGATTGCGCAGCACATTGACCGAATAGAAATAGAGGATGGAGTATATCACACCTCCTATGGCTTGCATCGCGCCGTTCATATTGTCCATATTCTTGCCTACGACAAACAAGCAGACCACTATCAGATAGAATGCCAATGTCTCGGCAATGCAATGCACGAACTTACGCAAGCGGAATCCCTCTCTGTCTACTAACATTCCTGTTACCATGCCCACGATACAGTTTACCAAGAACAGGAAAAATATGGTAAACACCATGTCCTGTATCGGGGCGAAATACGCCATCGCCACAGAAAAGAGCGTGGCTAAGATGTTCTTTGTTCCATTTAGAATATTGTCCATAGCCTTTCAATATGTGGCATCGATATTGATGCCTGTTGTTGTTATTTTTACCGAATTCACTTTCTGTCCGTCCATTTCCAATTGTTCACGGATAATGGTTCTCCAATAGATAGGGTCGTTGTCGAGCAGCATATCGCTTATACCACAACCGACGGCTGGCCACTCCTTCAGCTCTCCTTTGTGAAGCAGCAGGATGAGGGCTTGGTTCTGCCGTAGAGTGTCTCCGACAACAAAACCGTTTGCTATCTTCCCGTCCTTTCCGCGCTTTACTTGGATGTCCGGCTCATAATTTGTCAATTGTATGCCTCTCATCAATGCTTTATTTTAGTGTCCTCATAATCGGACTTGTTAAATGTCTGCGCCTGTGCCACAGGTGGTGTTGTAGGAGCACCCATATTGCCTGTATGGGTATGAGTGTTGAATGACTGTACAAGGGTATTGAGTTTGTTTGTCAAGTCTTCGATATTGACCAGACCACCCAGCTTGCCCTCATTGATGGTTATGCTGCCTGTAGCCTTTATACTTTCTATATGGTCTACCTGTAGAACTACCAACTGCGACAAATCCCCTGTAAGGCTTCCAAATACGACGGCCGTCCCAACCTTCGGCACAAGTAAAATCTCGCCACCGTCGGCGGTTTCTGACGCTCTGAGGCGAACGTCCGGTACAACCAGCCTACCGACCTCAACCTCACAGAGGATACCGGACACGCTTTTGACAATGCCCGTTGAGATGGTAACGCCACGAGTTCCGAAAACCCTACGCAGATTGTCTGCCAATTCCTTGTAATTATCCATATCAACTCAATCTAAAACCTAACTCTATTTTACGTTTGCCGCCACTGCTTGAGAACTCGGTTGTAACACTCCTCACGAAATAGCAACCGTCCTTGTCGGGATAGTCGCCATCGTGGAGATTGGCACTGTCTCCCGGTTGGCATTCCGGCACAAGCCAAGTCGTGATACTTCCATCGTAACCGTCAAAGGTGCGACGCTTCACCTCCTGCTCACCGCGTGCCTTCATAGAAGCCTCGTCGGTGGTAGGGCTGGTGATTTCAATCTTTTCGCCGCCAGTGCTGCCTGTCTCCACCTCCTTGACCGTGCCGTCGGGCATCGTAGCCTTTACCACAACACAGACCTTCTTGTCGGCTGCTGTCCGGTAAGTCAAGTCAGCGTTCTCGACATTCATTGCAAAGTCGTAGTTACGTTCAACACCCACCATCTCACCGGGAGCGTGTATGTGAAGCACCCCGTCCTTGAGGTAGATGTCTGCACCGCATTCCTCCTGTACCTTCTTCAGCACATCGTATCCTGTCGCGTTGTTGATTACGAACTTTGAGTAAGTCCACGAATAGGAGCAATCCACCGAATATGGTTGTCCTATGCCGCTTATCACCTTCTGCAACAGGGTTTGCAGGGTTACATTCTTGAGTATCTCGTTTGGGATATCCTTTCGGAACGTAAAGAGGTCATCTTCGCACGTCAGTGTGATGCTGCCGCCGTCGGTAGATATGCGTTGCAAGTATCCTCGGAACTCCTCCACCAAACCGCACTCCTCATAGCCAAAGCGGACAGAAACAGCATCGCCACGCTTCAGTTGTTTCTCAACCTCAAGCGCGACATTATACTGAGCACCGGGCAATGTGATGGTGGCTGTATCGGCCAACAGCTCAACACTGCGGTGTACCTCCACCTTATCGAGCATCCCGATACGGTAGTTGCCAACTGTTATGTCATACTTCATTCTGAACATAGTCACTTTGTCAAAAGGAGTTTGTAAATATCATCACTGTATGCCTTGATGGTGTAGTTTTGGTTGGTTGTTCCCACTGTGTGAGGGATGTCCCAACTTTCAATCACCAAATGAGAAATGCCGAATATCTCAAGCAAAGGGTTGATGGCGATGACACGCCCGGCTTCACAGAACGAGCGCAACTTCGAAACATCAGCTTCGGGATACTTGCCGTCGAAGCCTATGAGTATGCCCTGTATGGTCACACTGTAGTCATCTTGCGACCAACGCTCCTTGATGGAGCCTTTCACCTTGCCTTTGTTCACCTGTCTGCGGACAATGATGTTCTGCCCGGTAAGGCTTATCATAGGCTCAAGCGGAAAGAACCATTCTTCTGCTCCTGCCTCCTCCAACTTGAAACGGAGAGGCATCTGCATAGGAACACCGAGCGCATTTGTACGGATAGTATCCTCCAGCTCCTTGTCGCTCATCTGTTGTATTTGGCTATACTCCTCGCTGTCCACATTGGCAAGTTCCGTCTTGCGGAATAGCCAATAAGGAGGTATCTTACCACCGAACAGTCTGAGGGCGGTATTCTCCAATACGAAACGGGTTGCTGTTTTAACTGTAGGATTCATTATTCTGTACTTGTTGCTATGGCGAGTGAACGGTTGATGCTTTGCAGTATCACACGCTCCAGCTCTGCCGTGTCGGTCTTATCGTTCATATACACATTGATGCAGTCAAAGAACTTTGAGATGCTCATATTGATGCTTGTATTGCGAGTGCCACCTGTTGCAATGGCTTCGGCGGTCTTCTTGCCACCTTTACCGCCACCGCTGCCACTGCCACCGCTACCATCACCACCATTGCCAAAGACCAGCCCTGTAGGACTGCCTTTCTGTTCGGGTGCTTCTATCTCGTTGGACACAGGGAAGTCTGCCGCAGTCTGTTCCGCGTAGTTCTTGTCCCAACTGTCAACATAAAGTTCCTTTATCCTCTTGGCAGCTGCCGCTCCTGAATCTACACCGCTCAACTTACGGACTCCCGATTTGGCAGTATCCCACGCCCCCGAAAAATCACCGGAGAACAATTTGAGCAATGCTTGCCCCAAGTCGCCAAGGCCACCGAGCAACTCCTTGAAACGGTCTATTACAAAGGTCTTGATAATCTCACCAAGCCCTTTGAAGACATCCCACATCGTGAGGATAAAGGCGCGGAATCCGGCAAACTTATTCCAACAGTAAACCACTGCCGCCACAAGAGCCGCTATAATCGTGATTACAATGCCTATGGGGTTATTCTTCAGTGCTATATTCAAAAGCTGCTGTACGCTTTCCCATACCTTTGTTACGGCAATTGCTATCTTTGCAGCACCCACAAGTCCATATAAAGCAATTGTCTTCGCCTTTAATGCAACAGTCGCCACACCTACCACGACAGCCAAATAGCCAAGCTCGGTCTTGAACTTCAATATAAAGTTGATGACACCACCGATGATCGTAAACAGGAACTCAAAGACTGATGCTATCGGAGGAATAATCATATTGACTATATCCAACAATCCCTTGAGCGGTTCTGCTATTTTGTCGAACAGAGAGAGAGCCTTCTGCTGAATGGTGTCAACCATCGTACTCCATCGGCCACCCAATGTCTGCGACTGCTTCTCCATCATACCGTGGAACTTTCCACCTTCGCCCGTCGCGTTTGCCATAGCAGCAGCCACGTGGTCGAATGTGATTTCTCCCTTGCTCATCAGTTCCTGCAACTCCTTGTAGCTTTTACCCGTCATTGCTTCCAACTCCTTGAGAGGGTTGAATCCTGCGTTGATGAATTGGAGCAAGTCCTGTCCCATCAACTTACCGCTGGCCGATACTTGGCCAAGCACAAGCGACAGGCTGGAGAAGCGTTCGGCATTACCACCCGATATATCCCCCAACTGTTGCAGATAGCCCATCACCTTGTCGGACTCTATACCGAAGTTCATCATCTGTTGGGCATTCTGCGTAAGCTGGAGTTTGTTGAAAGGAGTATCGGCGGCGAACTTGTCTAATTGCTTCAACAGTCCGGCTGCTTTCTCCTCGCTACCGACAAGAACCTCAAAGGCTGTGGCAGTAGTTTCGGCCTCCATACCCAACTTCGTTACTGCACCTATTCCGGACGCAATCAATGTGTAGGGATTGGTGAGGAACGACATACCCGGAATGGACATCAAGGAAGACTTGAAATTGGAGAACGAGAAAGCCTCCCTAAGACGCGCACCGACGGTGTTTGCCTTAGAAATAATCCCCTCCAATTGATTGGTAGTCTGTCGTGCGACAGTGAGTACATTCCCACTGTCAGCACGCAACTTGATAATAAACTTTAATACACTATCCATTTCCTTGTGTTTCCATTTTACGAATGTCCTTCAGATACTTTATCGTCCACGCCCATTCCTCATCACAGAGGGTGTCCGGGTCAAGGTGCAAGTAACGTCGGAGCATGGTGTTCAAAAAGAGGATGTCGTCAGCCCCGGCATCGTTGATTTCGGCATCCTCTAAAGCTTTTTTATCTCAGCCTCCTTTACCTTGAGCACTTCGTCCATCTTGTTGACAACCGCCATGAACAGGGTGTCGTCTGTCTTGATGTCTTCGTCTCCGGCCACCCAAAGGCGGTTCAGTAGAGTTTCCGACATCTTGATGGGGTCTTTTACCACGCTGGCATAGCTGAGGTCTTGACGATTGGGTTTGCGGAGAATACAGCTCTTGCCTTCCACTGTGATTTGGAAGAGTTCGCCGTACTTCTCCTTCCACTCCTTGATTTGTTCTTTAGTTACTTTCATTTGAACACTGTTTTAATGATGTTTGAACACTGTTATTTCTTATCCAAGAAGATGAACGGAAGGCTCTTCTCTTGGAACTTGTCACCTTGTTTCCACTCGGTGTTGTCCTCTGTAAATTCACAGCCGACGAGGGTGTCTACTACCATAGCATCACCCTTTGAAGGGTTGCCATAGCAAGCGATGATGTCAAAGGAGATGTCCAAGATGTCGCCTCCGGCTGAAACCTTGAGAGCTTCGTACTCACTCTGTGTCAGCGTGAGTTCTCCGCTGTACTCCTTGTTGCCGTGCTGTATGGCGTGAGGCTTGTTGCCACTGCCATAGATGGCCTCCTTCTGTTGCTTGCTTGAGTATTTGACACCGCGAAGACCTGTTATCGGTCTTCCGGCTGCCACAACATTTACATCAGACCACTCGTATTCTCGTGTATTGGTTAGCATAATCAATTAGTTTGAGTTACAAGGAATCCTAAATTCACGTCGATATAGCGTCCGTATGCGAACGGACGTACCTTGAGAGTCACTACCACTTTGGAAGTGCTGAGAACATTCTGTGACGGGTCGATGAAGCAGACACAGCCGTTGCCGCTTTCCGATGCGCTCAACTCACCGTTGGCGGTCATTTCGCGGTTGATACGGTTTTCCACAGTCTGCTGCCAGCTCTTGATGATACCTGTCTGAAGTGTACCGTCCTCGTTCACGTCCAGCTCATCGAGCATCATATCGAGCATTGTGTCATAGGCAATGCGATAAGCCTTGTCTATCACACGGCGCGGAGCTAAGTGTGCGTAGTCATCTGTCGGGTCACAAGCGAGGTTATCATCCGCAAAGAAGTAACCGCTACGGCCAACATATTTGCGAGGAATGATATAGCACTTGTCGTACAGGTCAGAAATCACGCTGTCGCTCTCGTCGACCTTCTTTGCACCGATATACATCTCAGTTGGGAACAGAGCACCATCCTTGGTGCGTCCGATATTGCGCTGCACAGGAAGCCCGGCCAAACGTCCGGCCATTGTACCGATACAGGCATTCACTGAACCGCTCTCGGTGTCACCGATAAGGATTGCCACACGGTTGTATGACTGTTCGCTCAAGTCCTTTTGGGTTGTACCTGTATAGTTACGTCCCTCCAAAACGATAAAGAGCGGAGCATACAGTTCAGTAGTAGCCCATTCAGCCAACTGCTGTGCCTTGGGCAGTGCTGTGTACACATCGGAATCCAAGCCCTCTGTAGTTGTTACAGAAGTAGAATTGTCATCACGTGCCACGAATATGCCACGGAGAGCACCGTTCTGCGAGGTGATGAGGTTTCTGATAGAGCCTGATGTCTTGTCACAGAGTGCTGTCATTTTCGCTGTCTTGGGAACGCCATAGACAATCACTTTTGTACCATCCTCTGCTTCGTTGTAGAAGTCCTCGATGTGCTTGTACAAACGTGGGTTGTTCTCCTTGGTTACACCCAAAGCCAACAAATCCTCCATACGCTGTATGCCATAAGCTTTCTCCAATGTGAAGGTAGATGTGACAGCGACAGCACTACATACGATGGCAAATAGGCCGTCGGGACTTTCGCCCACCGTGCCTAATTGCCCGTTCATATATTGTATCTTAATTCTCGGTAACATAAGCATCAAGTTTAAGATACAGTAGCCTCGCCAAGCAAGAACAGACCCTTGCCGTCATAACGACGGGCTGAACCGCCTGTACGCATCAAGAATGAATAGATGTCACCGTAGTAGAGAGGGTTGTCCGTAGAGTCGAACATCTTCACCTCACCCATAGCACGGCTGACAGACTTCTCGTGCCAAGCCAATGCAGCTGCCATCTCTGTTGCAGCACCCTCAGCACTCCAATCGAGCACCTTCTTGCTTGCATTCAAACGGAGCACACGGCTACGCTTCATGATGTCAAAGCCATAGAGGTTGCCAAGGATACCCTTCTGCACATTGGCAGAGTTCTGGAACATCCACTTGTCGCTCTCTGAAAGGTCAGCAAGCAAGTCAGCATACATATGAGCATCCAAGAGGAGATAACGGCCTGTTGCAGGGACATCGTCCTTGTCAAAAGCAGTCATCAGCGCGAGAACGTCTTCCTTACAGATAGACTTGCGCTTTCCGGTTGCAGTACTTGATGTGTGAGCATTGCGCTGTGTTGAGCCTGTGGTCAAGATGATGTGGTCATCCTTCACGCCCTCACCCCAACGCTTGAGAAGGTTCACGTGGGCAGCCTCCTGCAACTGTGAACGGTCATTGCTGAGCACTGAGTTGCGCTTGTCGTAGCTCAACTCGACAGTGTCGATGTTAGGGATGTAGATTGGGTCGGTTGTCAACTCGTCAATCTCGTAGGTCAGCTCGTTGTCGGTACGCTGACTTACAGATGCAGGCTTCTGTGTGCGGTTAGTCACCACCTTGGACGCTTGACCAGCGTTAGGGATGTGAACCTTACGGTTGCTTACGAAAGTGGAGTCATCCACTGATTTTGCGGCGAAAGAGTTGTCGGGATAGAAGTTCTCGACAATACTGTTCAGCCATACTTCTTTGTTCAATGCCATTGCTTAAAAATTTTTAGTTGGTTAATACTTTAGTTCTTGTACTCCACACCGAACTTCTCGCGGAACTTGGCACAGAACAGTGCAAAGTCTGAGTTCTTGAGTGTGTCAAGCTGTCCGGCCTTATCGAGTTCATCCCACGACTTGTTGCTGAACGAGCCTTGAGCAGCACCATCTACGTTGATGAATGCAGATGCACGGAGGTTTGTCTGTGCCTTCATTGTGGCAAGCAACGCCTCGGTGTTGGTTCTGTCGCTCTTCATCATATTGGTAAAGGCAGGAACCTGTTCCTTGGTAATCTTGCCCTCGGCCACAGCCTTGTCGATGATGGCTGCAATCTCTTTACCCTCCAACTCCTCGATACGCGCTTTGTACTCGTTGTTGGCCTTTTCCAATGCGTCAGCACGGGTAGCGGAATTTGTCAAACTCTTGATGTGTGCGACAATCGCACCTTCATCCGCCTTGTCTGCGAAAGACGGAATGCTCTTAATGTCATCTATTAATGCCATGTCATTTGTTTTTGGTGGCTGTTCTACCAGCCGGTTATTAAAAAAGTTATATATCTCTTCTGTCGTTCCGGGAGTGGAGGACGGAGTTTCCATTTCGTAGATACCATCAATCAGCTTCATCTCAAGGGCTTGCTCTGCATCAATCCAATGGTCGTGCTCATCGAAGTATTGTCCTGCGACATCTTCGGGCTTCATATTGCAACGTCCGGCAATCATACGGGAGAGGTCAGTCTGAAGGCTCTCCATCGTATCGGCCATCTTACGCAATGCAGAAGCGTTGCCCCAAGTGCCACCACTGACACTATGCAGCATCAGCTTCGCGTATGGGGACATATAGAGCGGCTTGCCACACAGGGCGATGATGGCTGCTATACTTGCTGCCACGCCGTCAATGTATATGGTTATATTGGCTGTTGAGGTCTTGAGGGCATTGTAGATGGCTATACCGCTGAACACGTCGCCACCATTACTGTTGATGCGTACTGCAATGTTCTTGTACTTCGTCTGAAGTGCAAGCAACTCACTTACGACACGACCGCTTTCCACTTTGCGGCTGTCGCCTACATCACCATAGAGGAGTATTGTTACCTCCTCTCTTCCGGGTATGATATTAAAGAATTTCGCGTCCATTTGAATGATTTTTGGTGCAAATATCGGGAGGTCTTTCAACCCCTCCAAACGCCGATTTTATGGTAGCGTTCTGTTACGCTATCATAGCGTTTGAGGACGCTATCACGAAAGCACCGTTTTTTCAGCCGTAATAATAGATGGATATTTGCATCAAAATTGAGTTTCAATTATGGCAAAAGACAAGTTCGACAAAAAAGGAATTGCTAAGTCCTTGTACTTGGATGGCAATTACACACAAGAGGAAATCGCGGATAAGGTCGGCACAACGCGACAGACCATTTCGCGGTGGATAAAGGATGGTGGCTGGGAGGAACTGAAAGCATCGCTTACCGTTACCCCGGCTCAAATCATCGCACAGTTCCAACACCAAATTACGGAGATAAACCGCAACATCAATGCGAGGGAAGAGGGCAAACGCTTTGCGACACCAGCCGAAGCCGATGCGCTGGCTAAACTTGCCGGGGCAATCAAGAAGCTGGAGAACGATGTCGGCATCACCGACTGTGTAGGCGTTGGTATGCGCTTCCTCACTTGGCTCAGACAGTTTGACGTTGAAAAGGCTATCGAATACAATAACCTTTTCGATGCTTTTATTAAGGACATAGCAGGACAGAAAAGATGACACAGGAAGAGAGACAAGCCCTACGGAATTGGGAGGAGTTCCACAAGGCGTTCAATAGCGATATGCCTGTCGATAACGGATTGACAAGGCACGACATCGAGAAGCGGAGAAAGCAGCTGGAGAAAGACCCTGTTGCTTGGATAAAGTACTTCTTCCCGAAGTATGCCAAATATGAGTTCGCATCGTTCCACATCAAGGCAATACACCGCATCATCGAGCACGACGAATGGTATGAAGTCCTCTCTTGGTCGCGTGAGCTGGCAAAGTCCACCACAGCGATGTTCATTCTTATGTACTTGGCATTGACAGGCAGGAAGAAGTTCTTTGTGTTGTCCAGTGCGACAATAGCATCAGCAACGCGACTGCTGACCCCTTACCGCCTTACCTTTGAGAACAACCCTCGTATCCGTCAGTTCTACGGCGAACAGGTAACTATTGGCCAATGGACGGAAACAGAGTTCACCGCTCGATGCGGCGCGAAGTTCGTTGCCCTCGGTGCAGGTTCTGCTCCTCGTGGTGCCAGGAATGAATCCGTGCGCCCTGATGTCATCTATATGGATGACTACGATACCGATGAGGATTGCCGCAACCCGGAAACCCTCAAGAAGAAATGGGAATGGTTTGAGGGTGCTCTATATCCAACACGTTCTATCTCCGAACCGACATTGATACTATGGTGCGGTAACATCATCGCAAAGGACTGCTGTATATCGCGTGCCGGAAAGATGGCCAAACATTGGGACATCGTCAATATCCGTGATAAGCAGGGTCGCTCTACATGGCCAGCCAAGAACACCGAAGAAATGATTGACACTGTGCTTTCCAACATCTCTACCAAATCAGCACAGGCCGAGTATTTCAACAACCCGGTAGCAGATGGAAAGATATTCAAGAACCTACCGTTCGGCAAGGTTCCACCACTGCATAAGTTTCGTTTCCTTGTGGCCTATGGCGACCCTGCCTATTCGGATAGCAGGAAGAAAGCCAGCAGTACCAAATCACTGTGGCTTATCGGTAAGCTGAAGGGGGTCTATTACATCATTAAGGGCTTCCTTGCACGCGAAACGAATGCCAACTTCATAGGCTGGTATTTCGAGCTGAACAAATATGTAGGCGGCAAGACTACGGTCTACTACTACATTGAGAACAACAAACTGCAAGACCCATTCTATCAGCAAGTATTCAAGCCACTGCTCCGTGATGAGGTGGAACGCAGAAAGACACAGCTGTACATCAAAGGCGACGAGCGCAAGAAGACCGACAAGGCAACACGTATCGAGGCGAACCTTGAGCCTATCGATAGGCATTGCGCTTGGATTTTCAATGAGGAGGAAGAGAACAACCCGATGATGCAGGAACTCATCAACCAATTCAAACTCTTTGAGCTGACACTTCCATACCCAGCCGACGGCCCGGATAGCGTCGAGGGCGGTATCACTATGATTGATGAGAAGACTCTTGAAATGGAGCCTGTGGTAACTGTCAGCTACGAAGAAATGAATGAATCAAACCCTTATCGAATGTAATCTCTATTCATATACGACTATGGACAATTTTATAACAATAAACGACTACGACGCAAGTATCCACCGCGAGATATTGGATGCGCTGCTACGCAAGGATAGTCCGGGCTACGACCCTCAGATTATCGAGATATGCGAGAACCGTGCCATTGCCGAAATGCGAGGTTATCTGAACAAGTGCTACGACTGCGATATCCTGTTCTCTGCGCAGGGAGAGGAACGCAATAGCCTTGTATTGATGTTCGCGCTCGACATCACCATTTACCACATCTTCTGCCAGCACAACCCTTACAAAATATCAAAGATAAGGGAGGAACGCTACAAGCGTGCCGTAGAGTGGCTGAAGGGTGTAATGAACGGCGATATCACCATTGACGGAGCACCTACGCTCCCCGAAGACATATTGCAGGACAATAGCCGTTGGCAGATAGATGCGGATGAAGTCAGACCAACATTTTTATAAGATATGAAAAAGACATTGAAGAACAAAAGGGCTACCAAGCCCACAGAAAAACGCATAACGCAGGGAGGTATGGCAGTCCTGCCGGGACAGCGTCAGCCCGACGTTGTATTGCAGATGCCGGAGGTGTTCTACTTCGATATGAACGCCTACATGAACTCGGTCAAGTCGGCAAAGAGCATCGACTATTCAAACCGCGTTCGCCTGTATGATATGTACGATAGTGCCTCGCTTGACCTGCACCTCTCGGGTGTCATTGCCAAGCGACTGCGCGGCGTGACAAAAATACCTATCGAGTTCCAACGCAACGGAGAACCGGACGATGCCATCAACGCACAGTTGCGTTCTCCTTGGTTCAAGGAGTTCCGCAAGGATGTGGTAATGTCGGAGTTTTGGGGATATACCTTGGTGCAGTTCTTTTTGGACGATGAGGGCAACATACGCTACGAGCTTATCAACCGTAAGCACTACGACCCGATTCACCGAAAATTACTCAAGTATCAAGGCGATATGGACGGTTTACCCATTGAAATGTTCCCGAATATGCTGTTTATTGGCAAGGAACGCGAACTGGGTATCTTTGCGGAACTGCTTCCGGCTGTCCTCTACAAGCGTGGCGATATGTCCGATTGGGCGCGGTTCTGCAACATCTTCGGTATGCCAATCCGTGAGTACACCTACGACGCTGGCGATGAGGAAGCACGCAAGCGACTCATCATCGATGCGAAAAGGCAGGGTGCGAATGCGGTGTATATACACCCCAAGGAGAGCGAACTGCACCTCATCGAGGCAGGAAACAAAACAGGTTCAAGCGACCTGTACAAGACATTCGCCGACTATTGGGACAGTAAGATTTCTATCCGTGTTCTCGGCAACACACTGACCACCGATGCAAAGGAGACCGGAACGCAAGCCCTCGGTAACGTGCATAAGGAAGAGGAGGATGAGATGAACGCCGATGACCGCGATTTCATTCTCGACGTGCTCAACTACTATATGCGCCCGATATTCTCCGACCTCGGTTTCAATGTGGATGGTGGCGAGTTTGTCTATGCCAAAAAGGACAAAATCAATCCATCGCAGCACATTGACATCGTGCAGAAGCTCTCATCGATGGGACTGCCCATTTCTGATGATTATCTCTACGAGACCTTCTGTGTCGAGAAGCCGGAGAACTACGACCAGATGAAAGCCGAGAAGGAAGCCGAGAAAGCCGCTATACGCGAACAGCTCAACGCGCCTAAAGGCAAGGAGGAAGATGAAGAAGGCAAGCCCAAAGACAAAAGTAAAACATCGTTCAAACAGCGTTTGAAAGGTTTTTTCGGGATAGCCCCGGAAACGGACGGGGCGGATTCCGACTTTTGATGGATAACCTCTACTACGAGGGTGGGCATCCCAGCTTCAGCAACATCGCAGAAGGAATCCGTTTCTCTCCCGATGTGCTGGCCACATTCCTTCGGAAGATATACGACGGCTTCGATACAAGCAACGATATTGAACCTACGCTGTGGCGCGAGGTTCTACGCTTGATGAACGAGGCTACCGTTGAGGGCTTGAGCCGGGCAGATGTACCACCGACCCACGAGGAGGATTTCTACAGAGAACTGCGCCACTCCAATGAGGTGTTCTCCGCGTTCAAGGTACACTCTATGGGTGAGAAGATGGCCGCAAAGCTCACGACACCCGACGGTAAACTGAAACCCTTCCGACAGTGGGCTGAAGAAGTGAAAGGCATATCCTCGCACTATGTTGGCAGTTGGTTGAGAACAGAGTACGACACAGCCATCATCCGCGCTCATACAGCAGCCGATTGGCGACGTTTCGAACGCGACAAGGACATAATGCCCAACCTACGGTGGATGCCTACAACATCACCCGAGCCGGACAGCGTGCATCGTTTCTATTGGCAGAAGAAGCTCACCCTGCCCATAGACCACCCATTTTGGAAAAGACACCGACCGGGCGACCGATGGAACTGTAAGTGTATGTTGGAGCAGACCGATGAACCTGCCAATCCCGAAGTATTGGACGGTATCGAGGACACGCCACCACAGCGTGGACTTGAGAACAATCCCGGCAAGGATGGACACACGTTCAGCGATAACCATCCATATTATCCCGGGAAATGTAGCCAGTGCTTTGCTTATAGGAATAGCGGTATCAAAAATAGTCTGATTGGAATATTTAAGAATAGGGCAAAGGACTGCTATAATTGTCCGTTTATAAACGGTTGCATAGACCGTATGCAGGCAAAACAACCTATTGACAATGCAGCATTCGCTCGAAAACAAGAGGTGAAAGACTACGACCTAATGCCAAAATTAGACAAACAGCCTTGTGATGCTGTTAAATCCGGAATATTGAACCGTACCAATAAAGTACGCAACACTCTGCTGAAGCATTGCCATCACGATTACGACGTTGATGCTGCAATACATATATGGAGCAATCCCGATGAAATGGAATTTGTAAGGATAAGTCCTCTTGGAGAAGGTAAAGATATGTCATTGCCGAAGAACCAAGCCAATATAAGGAAGAAAATTGAAGAGTTGCATTTCGTGGAGTTCCGACAATATGAATTCAGTTATAATGGGCGGACTTTTGAAGTAAAATTAGCTTTATGTGAAAAGGGATATGAGCAATTCTACTCACTAAAAGAAAAATAAAAAAAGCCCCAAACCTCGAGCCGAGACAGCCTATATGAGCGAATGGAGCATTGCAAAAGTATATAATTACTTATAAAACACCAAAGAAAGCAGAATGTTTTTAATTGTTTTTATCTAAAATGAGCAATTCTAATGAACTTGAGCGTAAAATCGCGCATTTGAAGAAGGGGATAGAACGCGAAGTGTATGACAAGTTGCCTCGCAAAGTTGGTGTTGCCGCTGTGCGCCATTTTAAGCAGAACTTTCGGGAAGGTGGCTTTGTCGATGGAGGTGTAAGACCTTGGAAGAGGACGCGCAGGCAAGACGACCCCACACATCCGGATAGAAAGTTTACTCCGCTAACGTCACACAATGATAATCTGATGCGTTCCGTTCAATATGAGCCGGGGCGTGGAGAGGTCACGATAACCAACCCTGTAGAATATGCAGCCATTCACAACGAAGGTGGAACAGTAGAGACCAGCCCCACTGTAACAGAAAAGATGCGTAAAATGGCTTGGTGGAAAGCCTACTCCTTGGCTGGAGTGCGCCGGGGCGGTAAGTTACCCAAAGAACTCCCCAAAGAGGCTGCCAAGTGGCGTGCATTGGCTCTCACGAAGAAGTCAAAGCTCCGCATAAGGGCAAACATACCGAAGCGTCAATTCATAGGCGAGAGTCAGGAACTGAGCCAAGAGATAAACAAAATGATTATGGAGTCAATAAACAAGATTAAAGATGGAATCGATAATTTGTAACCTCGTAGAACATATAAAGGCAGAGATGCCGGAACTGCTGACGGTAGATGAAGACTACGGCCAGCTGGAGAACTTGAACGATGAGCAACAGGATATGTACCCTATAATGTTCCCTGCCGTTCTGATAGAGAACACCGAAACGGAATGGGGTAATATCGCAGGGCGCAGTCAAAAGGGCGATGCGCTGTTCCGCGTGCGTCTTATCATCGATTGCTACGACGACACCCATAGTGGGTGCGGAACAGAGGAGAATGTACAGGAACGTGAGGAGATGCGAAGCCGACTACACACCATTTTGCAGGGATACCGTCCGGCTGATGACGGAGTACTCATCCGCAAAAGGTCTAAATTTTTCACTTGGTATCACGGTATAAAGGTCTACGAAGTAACCTATGCCTGTGTGGTCACTGAAACAATTCGGGAAACAGTGAAGGCTGCACGTCCGAAGGTTTCGCTTTCGGTCGGCAACCTCTAAAGCCGCAGAAGCCGGGACGCTTCAACCTCTTGCCTTTTTCTATCTCATAACCCTCGCTGATGAGTTTGCGTATAATCTGCATAATGCGGCTTTCGCTTATAAAGAACTCTTCGGTAGAGAGGACGTGCAACGCATCATCAAACCGAAGCCTTTGCACTTCAGTCCAATAGTAGTACCGCTCATACAGTTTGCGGTCGCGTGCTGATACAAGTTCCTTATCTCTACCTTTCATATCGCAAAATTACTTAGATTTTAACGGGTTATAAACAAAAATGCGGAATTTCCAAATGGAACTCCGCATTTTGTGTTCAAGGTTTGAATGAAACATTATTACAGGCGACAGAATGAAGGCTCAACCCTATGCCATACGTTGTTCTCGTCGCGCTGATGGAAGTAGTAGTTGATGGCCGTTGTCTGTACCACATTGCTCTCACGGAACAATTCCATAATAGCCTTGTACTCCTCGTCGAATCTATCTTCCAATTCGTACAGTTTGCTGATGCTCTTGTAATCGAGGTCGCCCTGTCTGTTGCGCTCGAGCAACGACATTGCCAGCTGATACATCGGGTCATCTGCACCTTTGGCAGAACCGCTGATGTATGTCTTCAAATACTCCATCAGACGCTCGGCAGCTACATCTGCACGTTCATCAAATCCCTTTACCTTGTTACTGCGAACTTCGAGCTTGAAGTCGCCTTCTACGAGTGTGAAGCTCATTTGCTCATCTTTGCGCAGATGGCCATACTCACGCATCACGTCGCGGAACGTCTTCACCTCACCGTCCAACCAATCGCGGAATAGCTTCACAGCCTCGACAAGGCTTGTCGCATTGTCCTTCACTTCTAAGACAAATTGCTTACGTAATGTTTCATAAGCATCGCGACGGTCAATCTGTTCCTGCTGCTCCTGTTTGTTCAACTCTTCCATAAAGGCTTTGCGCTCCTCGGCACTCATGCCTTTTACCATTTCTTGAATGTTCATAATCGCTAAAATTAAAAGTTACTGAATATGTTTATTTCTCATCTTGTTTCTTTCTCATCGCTCTCAACTTCTTGTAAAGAGCTTCCAATTCTTCAATCTCAAGGTAACGGAATCGCTTCCCGGCTATTCGACTATTGAGGCAGAACTTATCAACTATCTTCCAATCAGAAGTATCGACTCCGTACAGTTGCATCTGATGCAGAACCTCGGAACGTCTGCGCTTCAGCTCCCTTGCAAACACATCACGAGGCTTAGGCGGTACTTGCTTCTCCAGCTCGTTACATAGGGCTTCGTATTCCTTTACTGTGACCTCCCGGAGGCTTTCTGTTCGCCCATTGGTAAACTGCATCACCAGCTGTTGCTTTAGGCTCTCTCGGTCGCCGTGATAAGGCATACGGTTGAAGGTGGAATAGAACCGGGAGAAATTTGTTACTTGCTGTTTCATTCTTCTTTATTTAGAAATTCATCACATTTTAATGTTTCAAACGTAACAGTTACTGTTATCTTCTCGAACTTGCCAGTGCGTTCTAAAGCCTGTCTGTAAGATGCTTGCAATGAATTTCCAAGTTCGTCTTTATCCTTTGCAGTAAAATCGTTAGCAACAAAACCAATCTTTTCGGAAGCGGTTTGCTTAACTTTTACTCCTTTATACACTACTGATGATTTTACGGTTGCAACTCCAACTGTGTATCTTTTCTTTGCCATAATCACTGTTCTTTACTTGGTTTCCATTCGATGGTTACTATCGCATCAACCTGTCCTGTTCCATCGCACACCGGGCAAGTTGTAGGGTCTTCGTCCCTATGAAGGTAAGAACCTCTGAAATACCCAATCCCTTTACAATATCCGCAAACGTGTCCGGGACTTGTTATCATTTCCTTGGTCTGTTTCCCGTTGGGTGGTTTCAGTTCCACTGTTCTTTTCGTGCTACTCATAGTCTGTATCCTCCATAAAATACTCCATTTTCAATGCGCTTTCACTTTCGATTCGAAGCCTACGGCTAACCTCGTCCAAAATGGAATATCTGTCACAGTTCCCGTAATGCTTGACCTCGTCCAACGCCTGTTCGATGATTTTCTCAATAGTTTCGTCCATAGCCTTAATCTTTGATGTTTACTTGACAACCGGGAAAACTCTCTCGCACGAAGTTCGAAAATAGCACGTCCTTTGTTTCAATCACTATGTGCCCTCTTGTCTTTGCCCTGCGAACTCTTAGGTCTGTTTGAACATCCTGCTCCAGCCATTTGTCAATAAGGATGGTGGCGTGGTAGTTCTTAATCAATAGTTGAAACGTCTCTGTTCCTTTGTAGTCCATTGCTCTGTTATTTTAAGTTAGTACTGTTGCCCCAATATCTGTCTGCTCCCTCATCCCAAATGGTGTACTTTCCGGTCTTGCCAATAAAGCGACCTTTTGAGAATGCCGTATATCCCTCGACCCATACCTTGAGCGTCGCATCATACATCACGCTTACCGCCGCTTTGCCGCTTGGCATACGTCCGCTGGCGTGGCTTATGAAGATGAACAGCTTGTCGCGGAACGCCTCTTTAAGGCCGATATAGTCGCGGTAGGTCATTTGGGTATATTGAAAACTATCTATGATTACGATATTATAGCTTTTTCGGCGGCGTAGGCGCGTTTTCAAGTCCTCTATCGACTCACAGTTCAGCAGGGCGAATCTTCTGCCCACAGTGGCCATTCCGTGGCGCACAAGGCTCTGTTGCATCGTAAGGCTGTCGCCCTCCTCGAGGCTATCGTATGCCACCCGGTCATACTTGCACAGTTCCTTGCACAGTTGCATCACAAACGAACTCTTGCCGTTGCCGCTGTTGCCCCAAATAAACCATACTCCTGTCTTCTCCGGTTGGCCGAATGCTTCAGCCCATTTCCCTTCAAAAGGGAATGTCTGTTTCTTTTGGTTCAATACCTCATTTACACTCAATGCTCGTCCCATATATCAAATAAACTTGGTTGTCTGTATTTCTCTATCATTTCAAGTGCTGCCTTTTTGAGGGAGGGGATATGTGAATAATACCGTAGAATATGCCCCAATCCATATAAAATGGCATCAGTTTTCGAAGCGAACTTTCCCCATTTAAGCCCGGGGTTGAAACTGCTGCTTTCACGTCTTGTGCGTATGCGTACACCACAGACCCAAGCACCTTCCTGTTGTCCGATTAGCACAGTTGCATCTTCTCGATATTCCACCCACACTGATAGGTTTTCGTACTCACCTTCTTGCAGTACGGGATAATTCATCCAATGTTCGCCCAGCTCAACGTGAGTGCATATACGCAAGTGCTCAAATACATTCCTGTTCATACCAATCACACCGTGTGTTACATATTTCGTTTTTCGCGGTGTATGGTCTTCTTTACACGGCGAAGGTCAAATTCATAGTCCGATGCCTCCATCACTACCTTGTCAATCATCACGGGGTCTGTTATGCCGTTAGCGCGACAGATGGCGTGTACATCGTGTGCGGTGGTCGGCTCTACCTCAAAGAACTTGCGTCCGATACGGCTGAACAACTCCTTGTAGCCGGGCTTTTGGAAATGCAGACCGCGACTGAAGCGTTTGCAGATGTAGTCGGTAGAAAGGAACACAACTCCGGCTTTATCCTCCAGCTTGTTGTACAGGCTGATAAAATAGTGGAATACAGGCTCCGTAAGTTTGTCCGCTTCATCAAAGATGAGCAACGGAGCGTTCATCTGAATCACGTCGTCGAGAATCAAGCCCCATATCTCGCGGATATTGTGTCCTTCGGTTTTGATACCCACACGGCGTGCTATCTCGCGCACAAAGTCACCCTTCTTCATATCTTCACTGCAAAGGATATAGAACACCTCACGATGCTCCTCAGCGTAAGCTCTTGCTGTGGTGGACTTGCCGCATCCGGCTTCTCCTACAACCCACGTCACGTTCTTTGAAGCCTGTGCATCGCTCATAGCGAAGTTGATTTCTTGAAACGCGCCTGTTTCTACTATCTGCCAGCCTGTTCCGGTGCTGCCTATTTGGGCGGCAATCGAGCGGAACATATCGTCGCTGATGTTCTCCCACTTGCCGTTGAGGATACTGCTTATAGTTCCGGCACTTGTACCGTTAAGGCTGCTTGCCGCTTTGTTCTGACTCGGGAACTTTGCTACATATCCAGCCAATGCTTCACGGATACTGGTCTTCTCACTGTTGCTTAACTTGCTCATAATTCTTTATTCTTTATAGTTTGTTTCCTGCTATCTTTCTGTAGTCGCGCTCTTCCTCCTGTTCCAATTGGTCAAAGGTGGTAAGGCTGATTGACTTTGTTACACGTCCAAGCTGGTACTCTTCCGGCTTGCCACTGTATCGGCGCATACGCTTGTCTATCTGTCGCTGTGCCTCCTTGGTAAGTCCCTTGAGGTTCGGGGTGTCGAGTCCGTGCTGTTCCGGTGCAACACCGTGGTCGAATTCTATCTCGCGGCCAGCCACCTGTCTTTCCACACGCTCGGCGGTTGTTGCCTCCTGCATCTGACGGATGAAGCGTTTCTCCTCGGCTGTCTGTTCCTGCTGTGCGCGGTGTATTACCAACGGAGGCTCGGCAACACGTGCGAATCGCAAGTTCCCGGCTTTGTCCTTGAAGAGCAGTCGGACGCTGGTCATTTCGTATGGGTCATACTGCACATAGAACTGTTTATAGGTGTTCTGCCTACGCCACTCCATATCCGGAGTTCCCGGTTCGCTATATACCTCGTAGGCATACTTCTGTTTTCTGACTGTGATTTCTATGCCGCGTGTGCCAAAGGTTGAAGGCTTGTCGGTGATGAACCAAAACATATCGATGAAGTCGTGTACACCCACCGTCTGTGTCTCCGGGTTAACGCTCTCGTTGTACATCTCGATACGCGACCTTCCTGTTGCAGGGTGTGGCATTTCGTTCCACTCCTTGCGTGCCGCAGCATATTGGTTTTTCAGTTCCTCCAAGGTCGGGAGCTGGTGGACGTTCGCCTCGATGAACTCAAGGTTAGGACGGCTGATGTCCTTCTTGGTAGTGATGTTCTGTCCTGTGAAGTTCCAATGCTTGTGCAGCACCTGACTTTGGAAGCGGTAAAATAGGTTCTCGATGGTCTTTGACTCACCATTATAGGGAGCGGTCGGACGGTGTATGCGGCAAATCTTGGAGAACAAGCCTTGTGATGCGTTCTTCTTGTGTCCGCCTTGGTTGTCATATACTATCTCGTAAGGCTTGTGTCCGCTCGTTTGTACTGCCATACGGTAACTGTGGTACTGCGCGATGTAGTCCTCGTTATCGCCTATGTAGTAGCCAAGCAGCACCTCGGTAGCGGCATCCACCACCTCATATACGTTGATGGTACGCATTTTGCCTTCCTCATCGCGGTAGTACAGGTTGAGTTTTGTACCATCACCATACCAAAGGCTGTCGCGCAATGTCGGCAGTATGGTGCGGTGTTTTCGGTCGAAACGCTGGTGCGCTGCACGTTCGCCATGCACTGCGTCGAACCATAGAGGTTGTATCTCCGGACTATTGAGCCACTGTCTGAGGGAACGTTCGCTTTTGAGAGGTTTCCAACCCTTCTTGTCGGCAATGCGGTTGAACTCCTCAAATATCTGTGCGTCGGTCAGTACAGGGACACGGCTACGCTTGAGCGCGATAATCTGTCGGCCAGCATCCTCTGTTATCTTTGTAGTGTTGCGGTTGCCAATCTTGCCACTGATGAGAGCTAAATAACCGTCACGCTTGTAGTCGGCAATCTTGCCACGCAGTCTGGACGCGTTCGCTGGGAGAGTGTGGCCGTGCAATTCGCGCAAGTGCTCACAGGTGGCAAGGAGAATCTCCCAAAGGTCGCCACGCTTGTTGTTCAGTGCCTTTGATAAAGCCACACGGTCGTTCTGTTCGCTGATAAGCACATTCAGTACAGAAGCATTCAAGGTGTATTCGTCAATCAAACGCTCGTCGAGGTGTGTTTGAACGCCGTTCAAATCGTACTCAAACGCCTCGTACCAATCGCGTGCCTCTGTGTCAATAACCAATCGCTTCTTCATCTGTTCCTGTTTTAGACATTCTGCCGGGTCGCCATATTTGGCCTCAAACCGGGCTTTGTATTTGTCCGGGAGGGAAGCGTACACGATAAGGGCTTGTGTTCCCTCACCACCGCCACGCAGAGCCTTCTGTATCCTTTTGCGAGCGACATTCTGTTTCAAAGTACATTCTTTGATAACAGGGTCGCTGCCACAGGTCAGCTCCTCGTAGGTTACGCATAATATTTTCTTGTAATATTCCATCCCGTAGGGTTGTTTGTTATTTATCCAACTCTTCTTTATACTCTTTCCACAACTGACGAATCATCGCCCATATAAGGCTTGCAAAGCCGCAAACCACAACGAAGCCAAACAGACCGATTGTTCCCATAATCAAGTGGCCAATTCCCCAAATGAAAAGGCAGATTAGCATAAAAACCGCCAACACAAGCTGTATAAGGCTCATTATCTTATCCATAATCAAACTATTTTCTGTTTTGCTGTTGTTTTCAACTCTACTTCCACGCCACCGCGTTCTATAGCCACCTTGCGTATCTGACGCGCAAGGAGGCTGTTCTTGCGGTATGCCAACGAATGGCACACCATTTCGACGGTACAGCCCAATATCTTTGCTATTGCGGCCTGTTCGCCATACTCTACAATAATTTTCTTCTTCATACTATCGGTTATGCTAAGTTGTTCTTGATATAGTCTCTGTCTTCCTTCCAAAGAGGATATCCCATCTTTATCTTGTGAAGTACTGCTGCCTTGTAGCCTACAATTCTGATTGCTTCTTTGTAGAAATCAGTGTCGTCGTAAGCGGCAGCCTTGCCGATGAGGAACCACGCAAGTTCCTCCATCTTGCTGTGGCAGTCTTCAAGTTCGTTGTTTCTCTCCTCGAGCATCCCGGTTGCAATGGTCGCCTGTTTAGCCAGCTCGACAGTCAAAGGGTTGTTGCCTGTCTGTCTCCAACGCTTGCAGAACTCGTGCTTATCCATATTAGGAACTGCGTAGTACATTTTCTCTATACCCTGGTACTCCTCTTCTGTTACCTTGCGACCGGTGAGGTCCTGAAATTCGTTCTGTGTCATTGTCTCGCTTATTTATTGGTTCTAAAATTCTTTCAAGTCGGCAAATTTTCGTATCTTTGACCGCTCGTTAATTGATTAACACGGTGCAAATATCGTGATTTCTCACGACATAACAAAATTATTTCGTGAGTTTTTTCGATTT
>JAFZFM010000020.1 GCA_017555865.1 Bacteroidaceae bacterium | reverse complement strand
GACGAGAACGGCCGTGAGGTCACAACCTACAAGCAGAGCGTTGATATGGCAATGGCCTTCGACTACGATATGCTTTCAACACACTATAACATCAATCTCGAGGTGTCCAACACCACCGAGCCTGATGAGTTCAGCAAATAACACCACATAATCATCATAATTTTAATTCAACATTTCCCCCTGGCTGCTGTGAAGCCCCCAGGGGATTTTTTTTTGCAAAAAGTTATAAATTTATATCCCTTTTGTTTGGTGGTTATAAAATTATATCCTATCTTTGTGGTGTAATCAAAAACAAAACAGATATGCCAACAGTTTTAGAATTATTCGGGTTGAAGTTTATAATCTTTACACTTGAACATCAACCACCTCACGTTCACGTAAGGAGTGCAAATGGAGAAGCAAAGTTCATTATTGAAGAAGAGGTTCAGTTAGTAAAATCAACACTGAAATCAAGAGAACTTAAACTTGCTGAGTACATTCTTGAAGAGAACATCGAGCATATTCGTAACGAATGGAAGAGAATTCACGGGGAGTAAAATCCTCGTGAATTAAAAAATAAGAAAGGAGGACATTATGAAAGTTGTTAAATTGTGGTTTGAAGACACACGCATTTACATTACTACTGACAGCGGAGAAACACTCTATCAGTCGTTGTATTTCTACCCCAAATTGTTGACGGCTACTCCCGAAGAGAGAGAAAAATATGAGTTGTGGGCGTATGGTATCAGCTGGAGTGAGTTGGATGAGGATATGAGCTATGAGAGCTTCTATTATGAAGATGCCAAAGAGCCGGCAAACGGCATACAGGCCGCGTTCCTGAAGAACCCATACCTCAATATATCAGCAGTGGCACGCAAGTTAGGTATCCAGCAGAGCTTGCTCGCAAGTTACATAAAGGGAACAAAGAAACCTTCTGAAACAAGGAAAACGGAGATATTGGCCGTTATACACGAGATAGGACACTCATTGTTAGAGGTTTCCTTCTAACAATTCTCAATCTTTACACCGCCCCTCAGCATTGATATGTTGAGGGGTTTTTCGTTATCTGCCCTTTCTTTTTCTCATTTTGATAATCATTTTTAGAAAATAGCTTATCTTTACGGCCAACAGAGAAATAAGGCTATGGAGTATTTGTTTGTCATCCCGATTTTAATGTTTATATTATTTGTTTTAACATCAAGTGGTAAGGCTAAGTCTGACACAAAATCAAATCGACTACAACGAGAAGGAAAGTATGTAGAACCGGATTGTAGTATAAATGATACATTGATTGATTTTGAGGTTAAGGGAGTTTTTTATCGTGATAAAGATGCTATAAAAAGAGCTTCTCGTTTATTTATAAACGAACCCTTGATATTAGAAGTTGAACCTGGCAATCTGCAAGATATGAATGCCGTGAAAGTTCTTACCCAAGACAAGGTTCATATAGGATACTTGCCTAAAGATATCGCTTCGTATGTACATTATAGGCTTGATAAAGTTGTAACTTGTTATGCAAAATCAATAAGTGATAATGATGTGCCGTATGTCTATGCTTCCTTTATTTTTAGAGGCAAAGATAATGTGTTGTTCTATAATCGTGTTCTCAACGATTTTAGAGTGCGAGAAGAAATAGAGGAACGCATTCCTGAATTAAAAGAACTTGATATTTTCCCTGAGAAACAATTGGATCCTCTTTCACAACTATTGGTTAAATACCCTAATGAACTTCTTGTGGAATATAAATATCTGCTTGCTCTTAGATGGTGTCAGAAACATGATGAAGTTCTCAAGCAGATAGAAATAATGGCGAGCAAATATCCTTCAATTTTAGAACTTAATGATATTAAGGAAATAGTTTATTTTACAGAATGCGATAAAAAAAGAGAAGAAGAACGTCTGCATTTTGAAAAAGTACAAGCAATGCACTATGAGGCGAAGGGCCTTTTTGATTCTGGTAATTACACAGAAGCATTACCCATATTTTTGGAAAGTATTGAACAGGGTGCAAACTATCAGCAAGCATTACGTTTTGTATGTATCTGCTATGAGAAATTAGGTCAAGTAGAAAATATTAAACCTTTCTGCATAAAAATGAAGGAAAAAGAATGGGTAACCAACCATTCCAAAATGCAATTGGATAAGTTTATAAAAAAATATTCCTAAACTATTTGTTTATTCCAATGTTAGCACTACCTTTGTAGTGCTAACATTTTTACATAACATATTTAATCGGTGTGAGGTAGTGATACCCACGAACGGGTATTTTTTTATACCCTGAGCACTGCTCGTACACGAATATACAGCCTACGGCTGCCTCTCCCGAAATCTTTACCTCACCTCTGGTGTGTTATGTAGATTTGTTAGCAACGGGAGATGGCAGCCGTTCTTTTTTCTGCCTATTGCTAACAAATCTACAACAATGAAAACAATTTCAATCCCGGCACCATCGGCCACCATCGGCGGCAAGGTGCGCACAAAAAAGGCGGTAGCGACTCTGCACCGCAGTAATCTGTTACATTTTATCGTTGAACACGGCTTCGGCCTTTTCCTCTGTTCCGCGCTTGCTCTATGCTCTGCGCTGCTCTTCGTGTTCGGTCTGTTCCTCCTCAACGGCTGGAGCATTGTCCTCGGCATCGGTGCAGGCTACCTAAGCTATCTGCTGTTCACAAACAAGGACTACGATGATTGTTCAATCAAGGAGGCTCTTGAGAACCTCGTGGCAGGAAAGGAGGTAAGCAAATGATTTACCTTGTGCAAAAGGTGGACGCAATGTCACCAATCAATAACAAAGCAAAGGATGTCTGCAAGTTCTGCATTGATTACGAAGGTTGCCTGCTGACAAGCAAAGCCGACTTTGATGACCTCATAAAGACCATAAAAAAGACTGTTGAATACACTAACGGGCTATATCCAAGAACAAAGCCATTCCGGGTTACCACAAACCACGATAACTATATACACATTGAAGTTGAAGGAGGGCTTGGAACGAGTGTCGTTCGCTTTCATATTTCAAAAGTGACAGGAGTATATAACAACAGCATAAAAATGCCGATTAGCTACTTTGTAATGAACGGGAAGGAGGTACAACTATGATGGAGAAAGAATACCTGGACAAGTTGGCACTGCTTCGCCAGGAGAAGGCGCAGCTCTTTTCACCTCTGTTTGATTTCCTTGAGATGTACCGCCCGACAGATGAGTTCGACGGTGAGACCGAAAACTCCTCAGAGGATATCAAAACAATACTGGGTGGTATGGTAGAACTTGAGATAAACGATATCGCAACAGTGATGGTTTCATTGGGCTACAAGACGGTCTATTTCGATTATGAATACTATTGGAATATGAAATTCGTAGCGGAGAGGGTTTCCAAGGGAGAGGATGATTAAGGTTGAAAAAAACTCCTTAAAATGCAGATTTATGCAAAATAAGGCTGTTTCTTTATGCTTATTTAGACAAGTTGAATTATCTTTGAGGTATGACACAATTTGCTTTTCTTTTCGCACCAGGGCACGGTATAATATGGTTGATACTTGTGCTGCTCGTTATCGCAATATATAAATGGAAGACAGTCCTTCTTGGCCTGTTCTACATACTTATATTGCCTCTTGTTTTCCCGATAGCAATCATTTCGGCCGTATTCAAATGGGAACCGAAATTCATTAGGAAATGGGAACGGAACGTCGAGGAGTACAGGAAAAAGAACCAATAACCCAAAGACCGGAACAGTGATGTTTCGGTCTTTTTTCGTTCACTATTCTTGCTATTTATTTGTAGGGTAAAATTTTACCCTATATGTCAGATACAAGAGATACTGCCAGCTTATTCCTCAAGGTCAATAGCGAGGAGGCGAAGCGAGAATTTGAAGCCGTAAAATCCAAAGTCGATGAGCTCAAGAAGAAACTCATTGAGGCAAGCAATGCAGGAGACTTCAAACAAGTTCAGGAACTGCAGAAGCAACTACGGCCTGCTATCAAGGAGATGAACAATGCCTTGACAAAGGTCGGCCAGATTGAATCTGCAATGAAACACCTCTCCCTGCAGAGTGAAAAGGACTTGAAGAAAACGAAGAGTCTCATCATATCAATGATGAATGAAATTCCTCGAGGTACAAAACAGTGGGATGAGTACAACGAGAAGCTCAAGCAGGTAAAGGCCGAGCTCAAGAAACTTGCAGATGAACAGAAAGTCGTGACGGATTCAGGGCTTTCTATGAAGGATATGCTTGATATCGGCGGTAACCTCTCTATGATTGCCGCCTCTGTCCTCCAGGTAAAGGACTCGGTGGCCGAGTTCATGTGCGACAATGTGAACAGTTACATTGAACTTGACGCCGAAATGGCGAATGTGCAGAAGTTCACCGGCATGACCAGGCAGAGTGTCGAGGAACTCAACGAGGAGTTCAAGAAGACCGACACGCGCACATCTATTGTTGAGCTCAATAAACTGGCCGAGGAAGCCGGCCGACTTGGCAAGACATCCAAGGAGGATGTTCTGGGATTCGTGAAAGCGGCAGACATCATCAATGTTGCACTCGATGACCTTGGAGAAGGTGCTACGCTTGAGATATCAAAGCTGACGAGCATTTTCGGTGACGAGAAGGCTCTCGGTACCGAAAAATCTATGCTTGCAGTCGGTTCAGTAATCAACGAGCTCTCGCAAAACTGTACAGCTGCAGCACCTTACCTGGCCAACTTTACCAAGCGCCTTGCCGGTGTTGGTTCTCAAGCAGATATGACCATACCGCAGATTATGGGCTTTGCCGCAGTTCTTGACAGCCAAGGCCAGGCTGTCGAGATGTCAGCGACTGCCGTTTCACAGCTCATCACAAAGATGTTTCAGGATCCTGCAAAGATTGCTAAGGCCGTAGGTATAGACGTGAAGGAGTTCACCGATATGGTTAAGACCGACACCAACGGCGCACTGCTTACATTGCTTGAGCGCCTTAATGCCTTTGGCAATATGGAT
>JAFZFM010000207.1 GCA_017555865.1 Bacteroidaceae bacterium | reverse complement strand
TATTGATTAATATATTATATTCCCACCAGAACAAAAACGACACTACACGATGAGAACAACATTAGCTATTCTGCTATCTTTCATTACACTCACCTCGGTATCGCAAAGTTTTGGCGACTTGTGCCGCGAAGGTATCAAACAGATTACAAACAAAAATTATGAAAAAGCACGTGAGCTTTTCCATGAAGCCACGCTGCTGGGCAACAGCAACGAAGAGAAGGCATACTCACATGCAAACCTTGCATACTCGCACCAGATGTGCGGTGACCTGAAGAAGGCACTTGACAATTATAATACAGCCATAAGCTACGAGAGCAAGGAGATTGCACTGGTTCTGCAACGCGCCAACATATACCTGTTGTTAGACAGTACAGAACAGGCTTTAAAGGATTATAACCATATTATAGAAAAAGAGCCCTACAACTCGGGAGCCATATATGTAAGGGCAGGAATCCATGCACATAATGGCAATATAACTGCGGCAAGAGAGGATTACAACAGGTTGCTTGCCATTGACCCCGAGAACATCAATGCCCATTTGGGACATGCAATTCTATACCAGCAGGAAAAACGCTACAACGAGAGCCTTGCAATTCTGAGTCACCTGATTGAGGAGAACCCCGGTAACGCAGCCATATATATTGCACGAAGCGATGTAGAGAGAGCTATGGGCTATTATGAATTGGCACTCATGGATGTCAACAAGGCTATAAGTATTATCCCTGGCAACGCCAATTATTACAAGCTGCAGGCTTTCCTTCTGGAAAAGCTTGGCAAGAAGGAGGCTGCAAAAAGGAGCCTGGAAAATGCAGCAGTCCTAGAAAGATAAACATAGAAGCTACCGGCAATGGCTTATTTTAAAGCCCGGGAAGTACGTGAACGACCTCCAATACAATCTTTAAATATTTACCTCCCTTTTTGAACTTATTTAACAAATATGTTGTATATTCGCGGTAAACATTGAAAAAACATAACATGACACAAAAGAGTCAAACCCCTTACAACATAAAGGAGAAGGAGGAGAAGAACGCGGCATACCGCTCACTTATCCGTGCCGAGTTAGCCGATGAACTGTATGACAGGATTCTGAATATTATTGTCATTGAAAAGAGGTATCGCAACAAAGACTTCTCGGCAAAACAACTTGCAGTAGAGCTGAATACCAACACCCGCTACATCTCGGCGGTAATAAATTCACGTTTCAATACCAATTTCTCGTGTCTTATAAATGAATATCGTGTAAAGGAGGCCCTTCACCGCATGACAGACAAGAGATATGCCGACATGAATATAGAGGAAATTGGCACACTGGTAGGTTTTGCCAACCGCCAGTCGTTCTATGCCTCGTTCTACCGCATAATGGGTGAAACGCCCAACAACTACAGGAAAAGACACTCTGTAGCAAAATGATTTTGAATAGCATGATTGAAGATACAGTTCTACACGAAAAGATAAAGGAGATAAAAAAGGAGTTGCGCCTTGCCATGAACGGCATAGTATCGACTCACCAGCGCACTCAAGGTCTCAACTACAAGATAAACTTTGGTGTTGAGATTCCACGCCTTAAAGCCATAGCCGCCAAACGGACTCAAGAGAAGGATTTGGCGCTTGCCCTGTGGCAGGACAACATACGCGAATGCAAGTTGCTCGCCATAATACTGTTACCCGCCGAAAATTACAGCGAAGTTGCCGAAATGTGGATTGCAGAAGCTCCATTTACAGAGATTGCCGACCACCTGGCAAAAACCATATTGTGCGCCATGCCCGACGCCGCAGATAGCGCTGTTTCAAATATATGCCGCAGTGAAGGGCTATACGCATACTGCGGATACATGACACTCTCGCACCTGTTCAGGACCGGGAAGCAACTTACCGCTGAGCAGGAGGATATTTACCTGAAAGAGGTAAGAGAAATATCCTCTAAAGGGCGTGGCAACACCGTAGTGCTTGCGGCATACAACTCCATTGCACATTATATTGAAAGTTTCCCCGATGTTGCAACAAAAGCAAGAAAGGTCTTTGCCACCAAAGAGGGAATGCTCGAGGTGCTTGAAAGCATTATCGAAGAGTAAGAGCCGCCACTACAGGGGTTTAAAGAGGGAATATGGAAGTGAAGACTTTTATTTAGATATTTTATAGCAGTTTCTACTCTATATTCTAAAAAAAAGAGGTAACTTTGTATGCAATAGTTCAAAATGGACAATAGCAAAACTGCAACATCTGTAAACCAATTGTTTACAGATTACCTGAAAGAGAACAAATGCCGATGTACACCGGAGCGATATGCAATTCTTGATGCAATCTATTCCATAAACGGTAGTTTTGAAATAACAGACCTTTTGAAACTGCTCGAGGAAAAGAAAAAATTCAGGGTAAGCCGTGCAACAGTGTACAATACAATTACGCTTCTCATCAACGCCAACCTGGTAATTCACCACCAGTTCGGCGATAAATCGATGTATGAGAAGTGTTATAATTCCGAGAAGGCACATATGGTATGTACCCAATGCGGAAAAGTGACAGAGATAAACAACATAGACATTAAGGATACAATAACTGCGAATATAAAAAAATTTCATTTAACCCATTATTCGTTATATCTTTATGGTTTGTGCAGCAAATGCCACCAGACCATAAAGAGACGTAAAGCACGAATAAGCAAAAACAAAGGACAATGAAACAGAATATAGATGTTCTTCTGGGACTCCAATGGGGTGACGAAGGTAAAGGTAAGGTAGTAGACGTAATGACACCCAACTACGATGTTGTGGCACGTTTCCAAGGTGGCCCAAATGCCGGACACACACTCGAATTCGATGGTAAGAAGTTTGTACTACGTTCAATTCCGTCAGGAATTTTCCAGGGAGAGAAAATAAATATCATTGGTAACGGAGTTGTTCTTGACCCAGCACTGTTCAAAGGCGAGGCCGAAGACCTTGTGAAGGCCGGTTATGACCTTACCAAGAACCTTTTCATTTCAAAGAAGGCACACCTTATCCTGCCAACACACCGTGTACTCGACGCAGCATACGAGGCTGCCAAGGGTGACGCAAAGGTTGGTACTACAGGCAAGGGTATCGGTCCCACATACACCGACAAGATTAGCCGTAACGGTATTCGTGTAGGTGATATTCTTGAGAATTTTGAACAGAAATATGCACAGGCAAAGGCACGCCATGAGCAGATTCTCAAGGAGATGAACTACAGCTACGACATTACCGAGATGGAGAAGACATGGCTCGAGGGTATCGAGTACCTGAAGAACTTCCGTCTTATCGACAGCGAACAGTTCATCAACGACCTGATGAACCAGGGCAAGAGTATTCTTTGCGAGGGTGCACAGGGAAGTCTTCTCGATATTGATTTCGGTAGCTATCCATTTGTAACATCATCGAATACTGTATGCGCAGGTGCATGTACCGGTCTTGGTGTTGCCCCCAACCGCATTGGCAACGTATACGGTATCACTAAGGCATACTGCACACGCGTTGGTTCAGGACCATTCCCCACAGAGTTGTTCGACGAAGTCGGTGCCGAGATGCGCGACAGAGGTCACGAATATGGCGCAGTTACAGGACGTGAGCGCCGCTGTGGCTGGATTGACCTTGTTGCTCTAAAGTATACAATCATGATCAATGGTGTCACACACCTTATCCTGATGAAGAGCGATGTACTTGACACATTCCCCACAATCAAGGCTTGTACCGCATATAAGAAGAACGGCGAGACACTTACATACATGCCTTATGACATTGAGGGTGTTGAACCTGTATATACAGAACTGAAGGGCTGGGAGACAGACCTTACAGGCCTAAAGAGCGAGGAAGAGCTACCCGAGGCATTCAAGGATTACATCAAGTTCCTGGAGACAGAGCTTGGCGTACCTGTGAAATACCTGTCAATAGGTCCCGACCGCGACCAGACAATTACACGCTCCATCTAAAAATAGCAGGAGCCATTGTTAACCTAAAATTTCAATATGATAAATTCAACACTACTGCTGGCACAGCAAGGTGTCGGCTATAACTATACCTACATTATTATATTTATAGGTATTGCCATATTGAGCTACATTGTACAGAGCAACCTGAAAAGGAAATTCGAAAAATTCTCGAAAATGCCTATAGGCATGACCGGACGCGACATTGCAATGAAAATGCTCAATGACAACGGCATATACGATGTAAAGGTCACAAGTACACCAGGAATGCTGACCGACCATTACAATCCGGCTACAAAGACTGTAAACCTGAGCGATGGCGTATACAATTCGGCAAGCATTGCTGCGGCTGCAGTTGCTGCACATGAGTGTGGACATGCAATACAACATGCCAAGGCCTACGCGCCACTCACAATGCGCTCTAAACTTGTACCTGTAGTGCAGTTCTCGTCAAGCATAATGACATGGATTCTGCTTATAGGCATACTGACCGTAGAGACAATGCCACAACTGTTGCTTGCCGGCATAATACTTTTTGCAACAACCACCATCTTCAGTTTCATTACATTGCCGGTGGAAATAGACGCAAGCCGTCGCGCACTTGCATGGCTACAGTTGTCGGGAATCACAAACAGCCATAACCACCAGTATGCAAGCAGCGCACTGCGTTCAGCTGCATACACCTACGTTGTAGCAGCCCTGTCATCATTGGCAACACTGCTATACTATGTAATGATATATATGAACAGACGCGACTGAACAGACTAACAAAAAAGAGAATGGCAGCAAAACCATCAATACCAAAGGGAACAAGAGACTTCTCACCTGTTGAGATGTCCAAAAGAAACTATATTTTTGATACTATACGCGAAGCATTCCACCTTTTCGGATTCCAGCAGATTGAGACTCCCGCAATGGAAAACCTCTCAACACTGATGGGAAAATATGGCGAGGAGGGAGACAAACTTCTTTTCAAGATACAGAACTCGGGCGACTACTTCAGCAAACTTACCGACGAGGAACTGCTGAGCCGCAATGCAGGCAAACTTGCTTCAAAGTTCTGTGAAAAAGGTTTGCGTTACGACCTGACCGTACCATTTGCACGCTACGTTGTAATGCACCGCGAAGAGATTGTATTCCCCTTCAAGCGCTACCAGATTCAACCGGTATGGCGCGCCGACAGACCACAGAAGGGACGTTACCGCGAATTCTACCAATGCGACGCCGACATCATTGGCAACAATTCACTGATTAACGAGGTTGAACTTATACAGTTGATAGACCATGTATTCGGGAAACTGAACATCCGTGTTGCTATAAAACTGAACAATCGCAAGATTCTTGCCGGTATTGCCGAGGTTATTGGTGAGCCAGAGAAGATTATCGACATTACCGTTGCTATTGACAAGATTGAAAAAATTGGCCTTGACGGAGTAATAGCCGAACTGAAAAGCAAGGAGTTAAGCGACGCTTCAATAGAAAAACTGTTGCCTATTCTAAATGCACAAGGCTGCAACGAAGAGAAACTGCAGGTTATTGCAGAGACCTTGAAAGGCAATGCAACAGGCGAAAAGGGCGTTGAGGAGATAAGCTTCATCCTTGACACATTCAAGACATTGAAACTGAACAGCGCACTCGACCTTGACCTGACCCTTGCACGCGGACTGAACTACTACACAGGTGCAATACTCGAGGTAAAGGCCCTTGACGTAGCAATAGGCAGTATCACCGGTGGCGGACGATACGACAACCTGACGGGCGTATTCGGCATGGATGGAGTATCGGGCGTTGGAATCTCATTCGGTGCAAACCGCATATATGATGTGATGAACCAACTTGACCTCTACCCTAAGGAGTCAATACACACAACCCAGATAATGTTTGTAAACTTTGGCGAGAAAGAGGCACTGCACTCACTTGGAATAATTGCCGAGCTGCGTAAAGAGGGCATTTCGGCCGAGCTATTCCCAAGCAGCGACAAGATGAAAAAACAGATGGGATATGCCAATAGCCACAGCCTGCCATTCGTTGCCATCATTGGCGAACAGGAGATGACCGACGGCACTATTGCCGTAAAGGACATGACAAGCGGCGAACAGCAGAGCATGACAACAAAGGAACTTATAGACAAGTTGAAGAACCGATAAATACACCAATAAATGAAGCAGGGGTTACCATTCAGTAACCCCTGCTTCATTTATTATCCATCATTTTTTTATTGGGCCATAGGTTTTGTTCCATGTATCACCGACTGGTCACCGTCGACTTTCCATGCACCGTCGACCTTTACAAGACGCACATTGAAACGGGTCATCTGCTTCAACACCGTATAGCCACTCAACTCCACGTAAGCGACATCACCGTCAATTTGCTCACTCACCACTTTGTAATCGGCATTGTAGCCGGCTGTACGTGTCTTGAACCTGTCGGAGTCGAGAGCCATATCAAGATATTGGCAGAAGACCTCGTACTCGGCCAAATCCGAAAAATATATGTTTTCCTTTACATCGTCTGCATTGCCCAATGTTATTGAATTGAACAACAGGACTGCAACTTCGCCGGGAGCCTTCTCCTTGCAACCCGACATGGCAAAAGCCGACAACAGCAGCATTAAAAAAAATCTTTTCATCTCCTTTTGTTTTTAACAGTGCGAAGATAACAAAAAAACCTCTACAACAACAATTACGGTAGTATAAAACAGTTTAGAAAATATCGTAGTACGACAAATTATCGTCAGAATAATTTTGTTCTACAATCTTATTAAGTTAACTTTGCAATGATGAACAAAGGCAATATATATTGCCGGTATGCCTGCGTGATAACACTCCACAGACATCACTGAAAGAACACCTAACAAATTTAATTATATAACTATGGATGTTATTAAGAACCTGATTGAACGTGCACAGCAGAACAAGCAGCGCATTGTTCTTCCCGAGGGTACAGAGGAGCGCACCCTCAAGGCTGCCGACAAAGCTATTGCCGACGGCATTGCAGAGTTGGTAATCATTGGCAACAAGGCCGAGATTATGGCACTTGCCGAGAAGCATGGCCTTACAAACATTGACAAGGCAACAATCATTGACCCAGAGAACAACCCTGACGCCGAGAAGTATGCAACATTGCTTTTCGAGTTGCGTAAGTCAAAGGGCATGACAATGGAGGATGCACAGAAACTTGTATGCAACCCATTGTATCTTGGCTGTCTCATCATAAAGAACGGTGATGCTGACGGACAGGTTGCCGGCGCATTGAACACAACAGGTAACGTATTGCGTCCTGCATTGCAGATTATCAAGACTACTCCGGGTATCAGTTGCGTAAGCGGCGCCATGATGCTCATCACCAACGCAAAGGAGTATGGCGAGGACGGTGTTCTTTTTGTTGCCGACGTTGCTGTTACACCACAGCCCGATGCAAGCCAGCTTTCACAGATTGCAGTTTGTACAGCACAGACAGCAAAGGCTATCGGTGGTTTCGAGGAACCACGTGTTGCAATGTTGAGTTTCTCTACAAAGGGCTCTGCAAAGCATGAGATGGTTGAGAAGGTAACAGAAGCTACAAGACTTGCACATGAACTTGACCCAGAGCTCTCACTCGACGGCGAGTTGCAGGCAGATGCAGCACTTGTTCCATTTGTTGGCCAGAGCAAGGCGCCTGGCTCAAAGGTTGCAGGTAAGGCTAATGTTCTTGTATTCCCCGACCTTGGTGCCGGAAACATCGGTTACAAGCTTGTTCAGCGTTTGGGTAATGCCGAGGCTATCGGCCCCGTTCTCCAGGGTATCGCACGTCCTGTAAACGACCTTTCACGCGGTTGTTCAATTGAGGATGTATACATGATGATTGCCATCACAGCCAACCAGGCTATTGCAGCAAAGAAATAATACAAAAACCAATAAATACAAATATACGACATGAAGATCTTAGTATTGAACTGCGGAAGTTCATCAATCAAATATCAGCTCATTGACATTGAGTCAAAGAATGTACTTGCAAAGGGTGGTATAGAGAAGATTGGCCTCGAGGGTTCATTCATCAAGTTCAATCTCCCCAACGGCGAGAAAGAGACAATATTCGCGTCAATTCCCGAACACACAATAGGTGTACGCTTGATCTTCGACATACTTACAAGCGAAAAATTCGGTGCAGTAGGTTCTATTGACGAAATTGATGCAGTTGGTCACCGCATGGTACACGGTGGTGAGAAGTTCAGCGCTTCTACACTGCTCACCGATGAGGTTCTTGAGGTGTTTGAGGCTTGTAACGACCTTGCTCCACTCCACAACCCTGCAAACCTGAAGGGTGTGAACGCAGTCAAGGAGGTTGCTCCTGAAATGCCACAGGTTGGTGTATTCGACACAGCATTCCACCAGACAATGCCCGACTATGCATACATGTACGCTCTTCCATACGAACTTTATGAGAAATACGGTGTACGTCGCTACGGTTTCCACGGAACATCACACCGTTACATCACAAAGCGCGCTCTTGAGATGTTGAACATTCCTGCAGAGGGCAGCAAGATCATCACTTGCCACATTGGTAACGGCGCTTCTGTTGCAGCTGTAAAGGATGGCAAGAGCGTTGACACATCAATGGGTATGACTCCGCTTGCAGGTCTCATGATGGGTACACGCAGTGGTGACGTTGACCCAGGTATTTTCCCATACGTTATGGAAAAGACCGGTCTTGACATGCAGGGTATGATTGACATGCTCAACAAGAAATCCGGTGTTGCCGGTATCACAGGTATCTCATCGGATATGCGCGAGGTTAAGGCTGCAGCCGACGAGGGCAACAAACGTGCTCAGCTTTCAAACACAATGAACTTCTACCGCATTAAGAAGTACATTGGTGCTTACGCAGCTGCCATGGGCGGTGTTGACGTAATCATCTTCGCAGGTGGTGTTGGTGAGAACCAGCAGGACTGCCGCGAAATGGCGCTCGAAGGTCTTGAGTTCCTTGGCGTAAAGCTCGACAAGGAGGTAAACAACAAGATGCGTGGTGAAGAGGCTGTGCTCTCAACTCCTGATTCAAAGGTTAAAGTATTGCTTATCCCAACAGATGAGGAGATGATGATTGCAAGCGATACATACGATATCATTAAAGGCATGAAATAATAACCACTTTAATGTACAAAAAAAGACTCTCAGCGACGCTGAGAGTCTTTTTTTATAAATATTCCGAGCAACTCATTCTTTATCATGAACCGCAGAGCGTTGCTGGCTCTTGCGCAGGAAATCGAGCGCACGTTGAGCCTCATCACACAATGCATTTGTCTCTTCAATAGTTTTAAGCAGATTCGATAAATCGAGAACCTGAACAACTGCAGCCACATCCTCGGCACGCAAAGTGTACCCAAATGTTCCGTTATCACCGGTGAGTTCAACCTTAAACGGCCCATTACCGGTTGCAATGAAATCCATTATACCACCATCGGCACCATATTTATAATCGCGACGTTCGTTATATACGCCCAGCTCCTTATAGGACCTTGACATGAAAGGTTCGTTACACATCACATAACTGCCTGTACAAGAGACCTTAACCTCTTTATGGGCAATTCGCTTACCACGGTAGAATGATGTGATATAAGCCTCGCCGTTCTCCTTTACACTTGCACGCAGGAAGCAGTTATAGGGATTCAGTTTTATTGCTTGCGACGGCACTGTATAAAAACCGGTATCCTGATAACGTGAATCCTTGTTCAATGTCATCAAGGAAATCATAGAATCGCGTTTTACCACAAGCTGCTGTAATTGCACAGCAAGAAACTCAACATCACGCTGTTTCTCTTTTACAAGAACATCACGACGAAGAACCTCGGCTTCACGACGGGTCTTGTATGCTTTTGGATAGGTCTCGGAAAGGCTATCTATCAAAAGTTTGGCACTGTTATATTCACCAGCTGCATAACGTTCCTTAGCTTGTTCAAGAAGAGAGATAGCTGCTTCATCGACACTACCCCCACACGAGCACAACACAAAAGCAGTTGCAACAGGGAACAACTTACGTAACATATTTTTCATAATAGCAAATCTTTAAACACAAAATTACAACTAATTATCATTGGACATCATAAAAGTACGCTGTTTTTTGACGACATAAGAGATAATTGCATAGTTTTTAACAACTGCCGTTTCTGTAATAGAACGAAAAAGAGTATCTTTACACAGAAAACAAAAAACAAGACGACATGTACAAGCCTACCCAAGAGGAACTATGCAGACTGCTTGATACACCCATATTCCACAAAATATCGGAAACTGCCGACGAACTGGGAATGGAGTGCTATGTTGTGGGCGGTTATGTAAGGGATATTTTCCTTGAACGCCCATCGACCGATATTGACGTGGTTGTAGTAGGTAAAGGAATTGAGATGGCACGTGCTTTCAGCAAAAAACTGGGACGTAAAGCACACCTTGCCGTTTATGCAAATTTTGGAACAGCACAAGTAAAATACGGGAATCACGAAATAGAGTTTGTTGGTGCACGCAAGGAGAGCTATAGCCACGACTCACGCAACCCCATTGTTGAGGACGGTACACTCGAAGACGACCAGAACCGTAGGGACTTCACAATAAACGCCATGGCGATATGCCTGAACAAGGAGAGGTTCGGAGAACTTGTAGACCCGTTCGACGGAGTTCTTGACCTTGAGGACCGCATTATAAGTACTCCGCTTGAACCAGGCATAACATTCAGCGATGACCCTCTGCGCATGATGCGTTGCATACGTTTTGCAACACAACTGAACTTCTATATTGAGGAGGAGACTTTCGAAGCGCTATGCGAGAACAAGGAGAGAATAAGAATAATCTCGCGTGAAAGAATAAATGATGAACTCAACAAGATAATGCTCTCGCCTACCCCGTCAAAGGGCTTTATCGAGCTCGACCGCTGCGGATTGCTGGAAATAATATTTCCACAGCTCACAGCCATGCAGGGAATTGAGACCCGCAACGGATTCGGCCATAAAGAGATGTTCTACCACACACTTGAAGTACTGGACAACATTGCGAAAAAGACCGACAACCTGTGGTTGCGTTGGGCTGCGCTGTTACACGATATTGGCAAGCCACGCACAAAACGTTGGGACCCCGTAATGAAGTGGACTTTCCACAACCACAACATTGTTGGCGAGAAGATGGTTCTTAAGCTTTTCCGTGACTATAAAATGCCACAGAACGAAAAGATGAAGTATGTAGCGAAACTGGTATCGCTGCACATGCGCCCTATTGTCATTGCCGATGACGAGGTAACTGACTCTGCTGTTCGCAGACTGCTGTTCGACGCTGGAGATGACATTGACGACCTCATGCTGTTGTGCGAGGCTGACATCACATCAAAGAATGAGACCAGAAAAAGACAGTTCCTGAACAATTTCCAGACAGTCAGACAAAAGCTCAAGGAAATTGAAGAGAAGGACCGCATACGCAATTTCCAGCCACCTGTGAATGGTGAGGAGATTATGAGAATATTCAACCTTGGCCCCTGCGCAGCAATCGGGCAGTTGAAGAGTGCCGTAAAGGAGGCAATTCTCGACGGTATAATTCCGAACGAACACGACGAAGCGCTCAATTTCATTATGGAAAAAGCAACAGCTATGGGACTTACAGCTGTGGAATAATAAAATAACGCAACAAAAGACCGAAATGAAGAAGACTATATCCCTATTTGTAGCATGCATTACAGTATTGACATCCCTTTCACAAGAGATATCATACGGTGAATACATGAACCGTGTAATGGAGGGAAACATTTCATTGGCAGCCAGAAAACTTGACATAGAGATTGCCGAGGCTGGAGTAAAGGCGTCAAAAGTTCATAACGACCCCACGCTTGCCATTACATACAGTAACAGCGAGGACTGGAGCAAGAAACTGGGACAAGGAATTGAGGTTGAACTGAGCCGCAGTTTCACCTTTGGTGTACGCCGCAGCAGGATAGATGTTGCCGACAGCGAGAGGAAACAGACCGTTGCGCTGTTCGAGGAGTATATGCGTAATTTCCGTGCAGACGCTACAATAGCATATCTCGCCCATCTGCGCTCCTCGAAACTGTTGCAGGAGGCAAAGGCTATTTATAATGAACTAAGCGGTGTGGCACACAGCGACAGCATAAGATTCATTAAAGGCGAGATTTCCGAAAGCGACTGGCTCGAAAGCCGCATGGCGCAAGGTATAGCCCGCAATGGCATGCTCGATGCTGAGGCCCTGCACGCCAACACAGCCATAACTCTTGGATATTATATGGGCAACCTTGAGGGGGCAGAACTGTTACGCGCACAAGGTACTTTGGAAATCAGCGAAAAAGCAGCCCCAATAGAACAGTATACAACAGCTGCACTCGCCCACCGTGCCGACCTTCTCGTTGCATTGAGCAACGCCGAAACAGCAAAGGCAATACAGCAATTCAACCGCGCAACACGCCGCCCCGAATTGGACATCAAAATTGGCGCAACATACAATATAGCCCGCCCCGATTTTACTACATTGATGGCAGGCGTGGCTGTACCACTCAAGATATCGAACTTTAACAAAGGTGCACGCATACTTGATGAGATAAATGTAAGACAAACTGAAATTGCAATTGAAGATGCACGCCTGCTTGTAGAGGCTGATGTAATGCAGGCATACAGCAATTACGGTTATGCAAGCATGCAGGCCGAAACCTTTAGCAACAAGACTCTTGGCGATATGAGAAAAGTGGTGGAAGGAAAGAAAAGAGCCTACGAGCTAGGAGAGATTTCATTTATCGAATATATTGTTGCCGAGCGTAATGAAAGTGAAATGCGTCGCGAATATATCGACGCTCTATATAATAAAGCCGTTGCCTGGGTTGAGCTGCAACGCGCCACAGGATTCAGCCTCGAGTTCGGGACTTCACCAATCACCGAATAAACAACAAGAGGGTGACCCAAAAGTAAATGGGTTGCCCTCTTTGCTTTTTATATTATTTATTCTCCGATGTATATCAAGTTGTAAAAAAGATAGCTATTCTTTTGTAAAACAAGAGAATAGCTATTGTTTGTTTTTTAGTTTTTTA
>JAFZFM010000206.1 GCA_017555865.1 Bacteroidaceae bacterium | reverse complement strand
CCCGTTTTTGTCTATTATTTTCTGCAAATTTATGTAAATCCAATGTAGAGACCTATATATCACTGTTTACATTTGTGTTTACATTTGCTGTTTTCAGGTGTAAATACTGTAAATATAAAACGAAATGTAGGATTGTTTTTTTTTAATCTCAAGGAATATCGGCATACTTTTGTAAAAGAGAGCAAAGAGTTGTTAACAACGGGCACTTATTAAGTACTGTACGTGTAAACGGAATGTACAGACCGCTTGAAGAGTTTGTTGTCATGCCGGTAAAAACCTGATTAGAATAAAAAAACTATACGACAAAACAAGAATAATATTGTATTATATTTTCAATCTTTTCACTAACACAATTTAAAAATTATGAAAAAAGTATTCAAAACATTGGCAGTTGTAGCTGCATGTGCATTGGTAAGCAGCTGTGCAACAATCGCAACACCAGTTGCAGCAACTGGCAACCCAGTAGGTTCTAAGTGCGGCGAAGCAAAGAGCACTCTCTACCTCGGCGGTATCTTCAGCTCAAAGGGTGAGGAAAACGGTATTGACAAGGCAGCTAAGGCAGCAGGTATCACCAAGATTTCTCACGTAGATTCTTACACAAAGAGCTACTTGCTTGGTATTGTTATTGAGCAGACCACAAAAGTTTACGGTGAATAATAGAAACCTGTAAAAACCTCGGGAGTGGTGCATGCAATACACCACTCCCGTCTATTTTCCTATTGTATATAACCAATGTAACAAAACACGCAACTGCTTTTATGAAACTAAAATTTTTAAAGTTCTCATTCATTATGGCCATAGCAATGGTTGTAATGTCTGCTTGTGAGAAAGATTCAGATGACATAAAGAAGCCTTCGGAGAATACAACTCCGTTTGCTATGACATACAATGAGTTCATTACCCCCGAAGATGTCCAGATTGTTTCGGCCGATACAACTTGCATTTCGGTAAGTGCGGCCTATGCAAAGAAGATGGGTATAACCGACTTCAAGGACAGAGCCGTTACCATATGGAGAACTATTGGAACCGTTCCATTCATCCGTATCATTACTGACGCATACGAAGACGGTGACAAAATTATACTTACAACCAAGAGGGGTGAGTTCTGCGACATGTTCACCGATACCGAGTTGTCGCTTATATCGGACATCCATGTAGACATGGATTATGAGCCAACCAGAGTGACAAGAGCCGGTACCGGAGAGCAGTATACCGACATCTCGGGCAAATATATCGACGACGCAGGCGTTTTACACCCAGCAGTAATTATCTTTGACCAGGAAGCTCTTGAATCAAATGGTCTCCAGACAAGATTTGGAATAGAGAAGAACTATATTACCGCCGAAGAGATTGTTGAATCCAACCTGAGCGTTGACATTATCAATCTCGATACCAATTTCTTGCTTGACCTGCACTATCCTAACGATCCTGAAGTTGACAAGGAGGGTGATGGAACAAATGTCGAGGGCGGAACTGTTCATTTTAGAGGATTGGTTGGCGTAAAAGCAAAATTGACAGCATTTGCCAACGTTAGTCTTGGCTGGTTCAAACTGAAAAAGCTTGACATGGGTATCAAAGGCACTGTCGGTGCTGAGGCAAAGCTTAGTGTGGCGTTGCAGAGAAAGATTAAGAAAGAATGGGAAAAGCAGCTTATGTCGTTTGGAGAGAGGACAATGGTGTTCTGGGTTGGTCCAATCCCTGTACCATACACAATAAAGAGTGCTTTGAAACAGAAGACTGAAGTTGAGTCTACAGCCACTGTTGAACTTTTGGCAACAGCAAGCTATACACTCGCTTTTGAAAAGAGTATGATATATGAGCACGGCAGCGGATGGAGAAATACTTCTAAGGAGACCAAATCAACCAAAGGTTTCGAATTCGATGGTATAAGAGGCTCGGCATCGGTAGAATCCAATACCGGTACATTCTTTGGAGTAGAATTCCTTTTAGGCGGCAGCACCGGTCCCGAATTCTCTTTTGGTCCGGCAATCAGTGCAGAGGCAATGGTTGAAGCTACAGCAAATCCCAATGAAGGCATTGACGTGACAGCAGAGGTTGGTGCATATGCCGGACTCAAGGGAAATCTGGAAGCAAAAGTCAAGATTCTTGGCTATGTATTGGCAAAGTGGGGAGTAGACTTTGATCTATTCAGAATCACTTTGTTTAGAGGTTCACTCTCCTGGCATTTTACCGAGGAGTCATGGAATAACTTGGAAGTAGAATGGGAAAACTCATTGAAGGGAAGTTCGTCCGAATGGGCTTCACCTGCACCATCGCTGGAACAGGCCCCATACATACTCCAGGGAATGGAATAATCTTATAAACACAATCTGAATTGTAAATATGCGCAAAGCCCTATTTGCGACAATAAATATAATTCTAACAATTACTATCTTTTCGGCGTGCTCAAATAATGAAGATTTGAGTGCGCCGCATAAGGTATATAATATACATGTCCTTTTTACACCCGAAGGTTTCTGCAACATGGGCTATAATGACAACACCCTTAAAGCCATAGAAACCTTGTCAAGCAAACATGGATACAGATACTCTTTCTGCGTTCCCGAGACAATAGAGGATGGTATGGAGTATTACATGAACTGGTATAACGAGGAACCGGATGATAATGTTGAACGTACGCTGTTTATCTTTGCTTCCAACATATATGAAGCGCCATTGGCCAATGCCCCTCACCCGACCAAAAATAGCCGCAAGGATATCCTGTTGTTCGAGGTTGAGAAAGAAGTGCCATACGCATATACATTCGACATGTCATATTATGGTGCCTCGTATATGATTGGATATTATTATTTGAAACAAATGGATGCATGTTTCCAGGTTATTGCGGCAAATCAATATATAGAAGGGCTTGAAGAGATCTATGGCGGCTTTACAACAGCCACCAAAGATATGTCATGCGGCAGTGTAGAACTGAACTATATAAGTGATACCCCCGATGGTGGATTGGACAATGACAATCTGGCTTTTGCCGAATGCAGGATGGTATTTTATGAGAACATGGACAAGAACAATATTTTTGTCCCTTATGCCAGTTTCAGTAACCTGGGAGTCTACCGATTCTCTCAATCAAACTATCAAATAGCAGTAGGAGTAGATTGTATAAACCCGAATCTATACTCGTATACTTATTTATGCATGAACAAAAGAATAGATTTGGCTTTGGACGATTTTCTTGAGCCATGGATTAATGGAGATGAAATTCCAAGACATATTCTCTATACACTCGAGTCCGGGAAGGTTGTTGTTGACAGGGCAGCCACACTGGATTCAGAATCGGAGTTGCTTGACGAGATAAAAAAAATGGCTATAGCCAGGGAAAAAGAGTATTACCAAAAAGAGGTAGAGGATGAGTAGGATTTATAAAATATTGTTTCTTTTAGCAACCATTATCTTCTTTTATGGTTGTAAAGACTCTACCCATGAAGATAAACGGAGTGTCAGAAAGGTAAAGATTGCTGTTGTTCTGACAAATGATTCCTATGACAGATGGAAACGCATCATGGACATGGCACAAAAGAACATAAGCGAAGCTACAGATATATGCCCTGTTTTTGAGTTCTATGACGAAGATAACCACGACATGATGACTCTTGCATACGAACTTGCCAATGACGAGTCAATAGCCAGCGTTGTTGGTTGCGAAAATGACGCCAACACAGAGATTTTGGCATATCAAATGTCCCGACTGAAGAGATTCAAGCCTATGTTTACCTTCAACACATCGCAAGAGGTAATCAGGAAATACTCAAGAATGGGATTCATGTGGGGATTTTCGGAAAGCGATATTACACAAAGCGAAATTATCCTGACACAGATTGCAACCGAGGTTGTATATAAAGAGGTAGCATTGATTGCCAACAAATCGTCATACGGACAGACTTTTATAGATTGGTTTGCATTCCAGGCTTCGGAATTAGGACTTGTTCCTGTAAAGATATCTACATATGACAACATAGATGAAATTGCTCCCATTATGGAAGAGCTATCATCACTATACTGCCCTATTGTGTGTATACCAAATTCATCTACCGAGGCCGTAGAGATGATAAAGCATACCAGAAATGGATATTTTTCCCATAAGGCATTCAGCAAGAAGACGCTTGAGGCACTGAAGAAATCGGGAAGCGGAGATGATTACATGATGCAAGGAGTCACATTGGTCCCTGACCCTTCGAGCGGTTTTCATGATGTGTATGAAGCGAGATACGGTGAAACTCCCATAATGGGTGAGGCACAACTATACGACGCAATAATGGTAACTTGCCTTGCCTATGCCATAAGCAGCGAATTCGGCACCACATTGAACAATGCTGTATCGGAACTTCTTGCAAATGAGGAACGTCATTTAGGCGGATGGACAAGTAACGGTATCAATATTGCTTTTGACCAGATTGTTACCGGACATACAGTACCTGCTGTGAGCGGTGCTACCGGTGATTTTGATTTTTCTCCCGACAAGCATACAATTATAAACAGCTCAACGTATGCTGTCCAATATATGAGTAAGTTTCAATTCTACCAGACAGATTATGTCAGTCGCGGTACTATCAAGGGCTCTTCGGAGTATGGAGCCTGGATATGGAACAAGGTATATGACCAGGATTTCGATTACAAACAAGAAGATGCCAAATTAAAGCCTTGCGCCGGCAACAAGGCTGTTTTGATTGCAACATCAACCGGTTGGGAGAACTACCGTCACCAAGCAGACATATTGGGATATTATCAGCAGCTCAAGAAGAACAATTTCACCGATGATGATATAATTCTGATTATGGCAGATGATATTGCGTATAATACAAAGAACCCATATCCCGGCCAGATAACAAGAGACAACAGACAACTTGACAATCTATACACCGACGTAGAGATTGATTATAGGCTTGATGAAATTACCCCATGGGACCTGAAAGAAATTCTCTTGGGAAAATCGAGCGAAAGACTGCCTATAGTATTGAATTCCGAGAACCACGACAACGTTCTACTTGTTTGGTCGGGACATGGTACTCCTGGAACACTTTTGTGGAATGAGAATCAAAAGACTGTAACCGGCAAATTCATGTCCGAACTGCTTAGAGAAATGCATTCCACAGGAAAATATAGAAAAATGTTCGGAATTATAGAGTCGTGCTATTCGGGCAGTATTGCGGCGGAGTGTGTTGGTGTGCCACAATTACTGTTGATGACAGCAGCCAACGACAAAGAGACTTCAAAAGCCGAATTGTATGTTCCATTGTGGAGAACATATCTGACAAATTGTTTTTCTTCGGCAATACTGCAGGCGCTTCATACCCAAAACAGTGATGGATACTCTATCAGAGACCTCTATACCGAGGCCTTCTCAAAAACCATGGGATCACATGTAACACTTTACAATGTAGAGAATTTTGGTAACATGTTCTTCAATTATGTATCTGATTACTTTGTAAATTACGACAGAAGCTGGCTTGAATAAATTAACATAATTGGAATTTAAGGCCAAGAAGAAACAATAGTAGATTTCCGTATTTAAAGAAACAACAACTTATATTTTATACTTATGAAAAAGATTCTATTATCATTTATGTTGCTGTGCACAGTTTTTGCAGTACATGCCCAGAGCGAATTACCATACTCAAAGTATCTTGGCTACAGCAAGGAAGAGTTCAAGGAGAACAGATTCAAGTATGACAACGAGACCAACACTTGGGCTTTGAGCAAGAGAAGTGGCTTAAACACTACGCTGAACATATTGGCAATTATAGCAGATGCCGAGGAGGAGTTACGCCCCGACTCAAAGGACTACACTATTCTTGTACAGATGGGCAAAGAAAACCAGGCATCGTATGTTAAAGTAAAGTTCTACAGCGATGACACATATCACAAACTGCTTACATTCATGATTGACAATGGCAAAGACCTTATTGAGACCTCATCGGGTAAACTAGTCAAGCACCAGGCCAACTATGGCGACTATTCTGTTGAACTGAATATGAACCAGCATATTGTCAGCCGTACATCCTCACGTACATTTGATCACAAAGCTGTGAAGAATGTCGATGAATCGTACAATGAGTACCAGTTCATTATACAGACCGATGTAGAACCTTGGTCGGAATATCTTGAAAAGAAAGCTGCAAAGAAAGCCAAGCGCGACGCAAAAAAGAAAAAGAAAGAGAGTGTGGACGAACTGATGTAAACCTGGTGAAAACAGCAGAGATATCAGTTATGCTGATAAATTTGGGAGGGTGACCCAAAAGTAAATGGGTTGCCCTCTTTGCT
>JAFZFM010000205.1 GCA_017555865.1 Bacteroidaceae bacterium | reverse complement strand
CATGTTTATCTTATATCGAGTACTGCGGTAATATTTTATCCATAAAATAATTTTAATAATCTTTTAGTATATTTGTTGTAAATATAGATTATGTTACAACATCTATGAAAATCTTGAAAATAATACTTACGACTATAAATCTGTTGTTTGCCAGCCTTACCTTGCATGCGCAGAGCACTGCCGACAAGGTCGCTATTGCGCGTGCGAAGTTGGTAGTGCGCGCCTTGCCACAGGAGCATGTTTATCTGCACTTTGACAACAGTTGCTACTATCTTGGTGAGACAATATGGTTCAAAGCTTTTGTCACATCGGGTAATAATGATATTATTACTAACCAGAGCCGTGTGCTGTATGTTGAGCTTGTATCCCCCGAAGGATATGTTGTAAAGACCAACAAATATAACATATCAAGCAACGGAACATGCCATGGTGATATATATATGGAACCAAATTACTTATCTGGATTCTATGAGATACGTGCCTATACACGCTATATGCTGAACCGCGGTGACGAGGCTGTTTTCAGTCGGGTATTCCCTGTGTATGACCAAGTGAAGAATGGCGATTGGAGTTTCCGTAATATGCTTAAAAGACCACGCCGTTTCATAAAGGATGGAATATGGAATTATGAAGAAGATATAAGATGTGACCTTAAATTCTACCCCGAGGGTGGTCATCTTGTGAATGGTATTGAAGGGGTTGTTGCCTTTGAATTACTTGGTGAAGGTGGTAAGCCTGCCGAAAACGACGGTGTAATAAAGGTATATGAGGGAAAGAAAGAATTGCTGACAGTACACCCGATACATGCCGGTAAAGGAATTTTCGCTTTTACGCCACAGAGCGGTATGGAGTATCATGCAACTGTTCTAATAAAAGATAAAACAGGTAAGGAAAAGAAATATAGGTTCGACCTTCCCAAAATAGAAGATGAAGGTGTTGTACTTGCTGTATCTACAGATGAGAAGAACATAAAGATGTCAGTACGCAATAACTATCCTGCAAGAACAGGCCTGTCAATAGCTGTTCTGCACCGTGGATGTGTGGAATACTATTCTTGGGTAGCTCGGACTGATACAACAGTAACCGTTGATGCAAATTCCCTTCCTGAGGGCGTGTGCCGTGCAATAGTATTCAATGGCGAGGTACCACTTGCCGAGAGACAATTTTTTGTGCGCCATACAACTATGCAGCCTGACGACCGACAGACTGTAAGACTGCATGTCACAGCCAACGGCACATTGCCTCACAAGCTGAATCTTGCACCACATGAAAAGATCACTGTAACTGTTGAACGGGAAGATGGTAAGTCTATAGAACAGGATTGCGAATTTGCATTATCTGTTGTAGACCTTGCCGGAAAACAGAAAACATCGTGGGCATACAACATGTATACATATCTGTTGTTGGGTTCTGAACTGAAAGGATATATACCAGATGTTCAGCAATACTTTGATCCTAAGAATGAAAAGAGGAATTCACAACTTGACCTTATTATGCTTACACACGGCTGGACGTCATATGACTGGAGCAAACTCACTGCTACTACAGTAAGCGATATTGTACCTCCAGAAAGAGGGTTGTATATAAGGGGACGTTTCATCAAACGTCTGCGAAGCAAAAAAAATGGGAAACTTGGAAGTTTTGTAGTACATCCACAACCTTTCAATCAGGTAAGAATGGACTATACTCTTGGAGATAAGATTATAACCACAGCATTCCGTACCGATAACAAGGGAGAATTCACGGTTGAGGTTGATAGCTTTAACGGTAGACAGATTGTAGCACTTTCACCAAGAACTTTGATGAAACAGAGCGAGACTGTAAACTATGCATTCTCACTAGACCGCTATTTTTCTCCAACGTCACGCTTCTATCATTACATGGAGAACCATTTGAGTGAAGATAAGTTAAAATTCGGCAACTATAATGAAATTAAGGCTGAATATGTTGGTATGAATGAATATATGTTATCCGACTTTGAGGTGATTGCCAAAAAAGATACCCGGTTCTACGCACCTCCCAATAGTGAAATGAGACTGGACTACCTTGATGAATGGGAATATGCAATGGATGTGACATACATTTATGACAGACCAGAAAATGCAGAAATAGAAAGAGAGAAAAATATTATGTTCAGGAATGCTGTAGCCGATAAGCTTTTTGCACTTGGAAATACAGAAATTAACGAAGATTCTCTTTCGGAGCACTATTCTATATATGAAGATTCCCGTAGAAAAGATTTGTATCAATACTATTATTGTCTGACCGCCCAAAATGTGTTGCAAAGTGCATTGGCAAGACATGGACTACAGAATGGTTGGGTACAACCTATTGTAATAAAAGGTGGTTACAAAAGTGATTCACAGCCAATTATTGATGAAGAGTTTCTTCATGGTATCAACGCAGAAAAGATGCTTCACTTTAAAGAGATTGTCATTACAAGTAACCGCGAAAAGTGCAAGGTTATAGATGGTGGTGCCGGTGAAGCTTTTGAACAGCTTAAACTTGAGGCCTTGAATAACAAAGGAAAACATAGTTTATTCTACGAGGGATTCTTGTCTGTAGGAACTCCGCTTGCTGTCTTTTATCCAGGTTGGGATAAAGATGAGTTTACTGAAACATACATGCGTGCAAATATACAGCGCACCTCAAACGGACATTTTATGGCCAAAGGTAGAAACGATAATCCCGACCATCTGGCATGTTTTGTACCATACAGTGCAGAAGACTCTATAGGACAACACATTATTCCTGATTACTCAAATGGTTTGAGTACGAGACGTTATACATCATTGCAAGGATACAGTGAGAATAAGCAATTCTATTCACCTAACTACAGCAATATGAAACCCGAAGACATGGATTATAGGCGCACTCTACTTTGGAGCCCAACAGTAAAGGTTGTTGATGGCAAACTGAATGTAGTATTGTATAATAACAGCGAGTGTTGTTCTTTGGATATTGAAGTGGCTGGATGGAATGGTTCTACAATATATAGTAATGATGATGTATTAGAGGAAAGAGAACTTGCAAAAGATTCAATTGATCTACAACTTATACTGGAGGATAAAAAAAGCAACAGTTATATGCTGAAAAGAATGTCGGATGAGCAGTGTAGAAAGGAATTTGATAAGGCTGAAATCTATTTTAAACAAAAGCGTTATGGAAAGTGCATAAATACATATATAGAACTTGTCCAGTATGGCTATTTACCTGCATATTACCGTGTTGGTCACTCTTACAAGCATGGTCTTGGGTTGGCAAAGAACGACACTCTTGCACTGCGTTTCTTTAAGTATGCTGCTGAAAAGGGAGACGCGAAATCACAATATGAATATGCTGTTATGCTTATGAATGGTGAAGGTAGTAAAACTGCACCGGTTCAGGCTAAAGAGTGGCTTGAGAAAGCTGCTTATCATGAATATGCTGTAGCACAGACCGAATTGGCAAAATATTACTTGAATGGAATTGGTACTATGCCCGACACTTTGGCTGCCGGCAGACTTCTAAAGAAAGCTGCTATAAATGGATATTCCGAGGCTATATACGAATATGGCTTGTATATGGCAAGGAATGGGGTTGAGAAGGATTCTGTTTTGGGAACCGCTGTAGAGTGTATGTCAAAGTCTGCCGAGGATGGTTTTCAACCGGCTATGAAATGGCTACTTGACTACTATGACACAAAAGAGGAGTATAGCATGGCATACGTTTATGCCAAGAAACTCTACATGTTGAAGGATGTATATGGCACACGTTATATGGCCGACTGTTACCGCTATGGCAGGGGTGTAAAGCGCGACAAACGGCTTGCCAAGGATCTGTACCGCGATGCTGCCGAACTGGGTTGCAAGGAGTCGGAAAAAATATTGCAGGAGTTTTAGTCAGGTATAAAAAATAATAGTGTGTTTCGCAAAACACACTATTATCTTTTATAATCAAAACGGAACTGGTGGCTCTCCCCCACCTGCCATAAGTTCGGGTGGCATGGATTGTGCCTGCAGATAATCGGGGAGTTCGGGAACCGGACCATCGTCGGGCATTGTGACGTTCATTCTTGAGCCACGCATTACAGGCATATCGCCCGGAGGTGGAGCAAGGGTTTCATCGTCAAGGTTCATGAAGCGTGCATACTCCTTGCGGAAAATAAGAGGTACATTGTCGAGTCCACCGTTACGGTGCTTTGCAATGATGATTTCGGCTTTTCCGCGCCAGTCGAAGTCACCATCCTTGTAAATATGGAAATACTCGGGACGATTCACGAACATTACGATATCGGCATCCTGCTCAATGGCTCCCGACTCACGAAGGTCACTCAACTGGGGACGCTTACCCTCAAGACCTTCGCGGCCCTCTACATTACGGTTGAGCTGACTGAGTGCCATCACAGGTATGTTGAGTTCCTTGGCAAGTCCTTTGAGGGCACGCGATATGGTACTGATCTCCTCCTGACGGTTACCCTTGCCGGTATTGGCAGTCATGAGCTGAAGGTAGTCGATGAATATCATCTTTACACCATGCTCGCGCACCATACGGCGTGCCTTGGAACGGAGTTCAAACACCGAAAGCTGTGGTGTATCATCAATATATAGTGGTGCATTCTCAAGCTGTACAATCTTGCTGTCGAGCTGTCCCCACTCATAACGTTCAAGTTGTCCGCTACGTATTTTGTCACCGGGGATTTGACACACGTTACAGATGAGACGCTGTACCAACTGCACGTTACCCATCTCAAGCGAGAACATACCGCATGGGATACGCTGGTCAACAGCCATGTTACGTATAAGCGAGAGTGCAAAGGCAGTCTTTCCCATAGCCGGACGTGCAGCAAGAATGATAAGGTCGGTTGGCTGCCATCCCGACAACACTTTATCGAGACGGTGATAACCGGTACTCAAACCACTGATACCGCTTGTATTTTTCGAGGCGGTCATTATCTGGTTATATGCATCCTTGATTACGGGGTTAATCTGGGTGTAATCCTTCTGCATTTTGTGGCTCGAAATCTCGAACAGTTCCGATTCGGCCTGCTGCATTAGTTCATCGATATCCTGTGTCTCGTCAAATGCCTGCACCTGTGTCTTGCTGGTGAAGCGTATGAGGTCGCGTGCCAGTTTCTTCTGCGCAATGATATTGGCATGATATTCGATGTTGACCGACGAAACCACCTTGCTGGTGAGCTGTGCTATGTATACTGGGCCACCAACCTCTTCCAACAATCCTTTGCTGCGAAGATACTCGGCAACTGTAAGGATGTCGATTGGGCGGTCGCTCAAATCCATCTGTAATATTGCCTCGAACAGCAACTGGTTGCGCTTGTCGTAGAACGATTCGGGTTTCAACATACCCCCAAGACGACCAATAGCCTCGCTGTCAATCATCAATGCACCAAGCACAGCCTCCTCTATGTCAAGAGCCTGTGGCTGTACATGTCCGTAATCACTCAATTTGGGCACAGCAGGAGCTGCCGGTTTGCGCTGTGTTCTTCTTTTTGGGGTTGTTGTATCTTCCATCGTCGTTTTTTAGATTTGAGTCGCGAAGTTACACACATTATTTAAAATACACACCAATCCCCACTCTGCTTTTTCAACAAAAAAACTGAAGTTATCAACGAAGTATGTTTTTTTTATCTAAATTTGCAATAATAAACACTTCCTATACAATCACATACATCTATGGTTACATTTCCCAACGCAAAAATAAATCTGGGGCTTGATGTTGTGGAACGCCGTCCCGACGGTTACCACAACCTTGAGACTGTATTCTACCCCATTCCCTTGCAGGATATTCTGGAGATTACAACAGTGGACGATGATGCAGCTCCCGAATATACATTTACAATGCACAATGCAGTGTTTGAAAACGACAGCAACGACAACCTCGTCGTAAGGGCATACAAGATTCTGGCAGCCGACCACAAAATGCCGAAAGTAAAAATGGCACTATACAAGAACATACCCACAGGTGCTGGTCTGGGTGGCGGAAGCGCTGATGCGGCATTTGCCCTGAAAATGCTCAACGAGATTGCGGCTCTTGGCCTTAGTGACGAAAAGTTGGAGGAGTACGCGGCACGCCTTGGCGCAGACTGTGCTTTCTTTGTAAAGAACACTCCTGCATACGCAACCGGAATTGGAAATATTCTTTCTCCTACACCATGTAACCTTAATGGTTACTGCATGGTGATTGTAAAGCCGGAGATTCACATATCAACCAAGGAGGCCTATGCACTTGTGCGCCCACAGCACCCCGAAACACCGCTCACACAAATTGCAGCAATGCCTGTGAACAAGTGGAAAGGGTTGATGAAAAACGATTTCGAAAAAAGCGTGTTTGCACAGTACCCTGCAATGGGAAAAATAAAAGACGGACTGTATGCCATGGGAGCCGTATATGCCTCAATGTCGGGCAGCGGTTCGGCATTCTTTGGAATATTTGAGCAGGAACAGGATTTGAATGAGATAAAGAAACAGTTCCCTGGTACATTCTGCTGGAGCAAAGTGCTATAAAAAAAGTTCAGAATAAAAAAATATAACAGATGAAAAAGGTTTTCTTATCACTACTGTGCGCAGCAGCCTTGTCGGTAAATGCCCAGACAACACCACGCTGGTTGCGCAACTGTACCATTTCGCCCGATGGGACGACCATTGCCTTTACATACAAAGGTGACATATATACCGTAGACAGCAATGGAGGCGAAGCAAAGCAGCTTACATCGAAAAGTTCGTACGACAGCAGCCCTGTGTGGTCGCCCGATGGCAAGCGACTTGCTTTCTCATCGAACCGCGACGGTAGCGTCGATATTTACATTGTAGACAAAAACGGCGGAACACCACTGCGTGTGACAACAAACTCGGCCGAGGAGACTCCGGTTGCATTCCTCAACAACAACGAGATTCTGTTCAACATGCCTGGAATGCCCGACACGCAGTATAACCAGTTCCCGAGCGGTACATTCTCACAGATGTACAAGGTGTCGGTTAATGGTGGACGCCCCGAGTTATTCTCTTCAATAAACATGGAGAATCCTTCCATAAGCCCCGACGGCAAGAATATAATCTACCACGACAAGAAGGGTTACGAGGATAAATGGAGAAAGCACCACACATCGTCAATAACACGAGATATATGGATATGCAACATCAATGGCGAGAGAAAATTTACACGCCTGACAACAAACTTTGGCGAGGACAGAAACCCTGTGTGGGCTGCCGACAACGATACATATTACTACCTGAGCGAGCAAGGCGGCAGTGCCAATGTATTCCGTTCATCGGTATCGGGCGACAAGGCTCCTGCTGCGGTTACCAAGCACAGCAAGCACCCTGTACGTTTTTTGTCAATAGCCAAAAACGGCACACTATGCTATGCTTACGATGGTGACATATACACAGTCAAGGATGGCAGCAAGCCAAAGAAAGTGAAAGTTACAATTACTGCCGATATCGCGCCAAACACTCTGAGCAGAGCAAATACAACCGGTGGAGCGTCATCGGTGTCGGTAACACCCAACGGCAAGGAGGTTGCATTCATTGTGCGCGGTAATGTATTTGTTACTACAACCGACTATGCAACAACACGCCGCATAACAGATACACCAGAGCAAGAGCGCAACGTAGACATAAGCCCCGACGGCCGTAGCATGGTATACGCGTCGGAGCGCAATGGTGTTTGGGGTATATACATGACAAAGATAAAGCGCGAGGAGGACAAGTATTTCACCTATGCAGCAGAACTTATGGAAGAGCCATTAGTTGTTGGCGAAAAGGCTGCTTTCCAGCCCAAATTCTCGCCCGACGGCAAAGAGGTTGCCTTCCTTGAAGACCGCACCACCCTGCGTGTCATTAACCTGAAGACAAAGAAGGTACGCACCGTACTTGAAGGCAAGTACAACTACTCGTACACCGACGGTGACCAGGATTTCGAGTGGTCGCCAGACAGCAAGTGGTTCCTTGCAAAATACATTGCCGTTGGTGGCTGGAACAACACCGACATTGCACTTATAAAGGCTGACGGAAGCGGCGAGATACACAATCTTACCGAGAGCGGTTACTCCGACGCACAGCCCCGATGGGCTCTTGGCGGAAAGGCAATGCTATGGAGTTCGGACCGTGCAGGTTACCGTAGCCACGGAAGTTGGGGAGCACACCGCGATATTTATATAATGTTCTTCGACGCCGAGGAGTATGACAAGTTCCGCATGAACAAAGAGGAACTTGCAATGTACGAGGAGACAAAGAAACTGCAGAAAGAGGCTGCCGACAAAAAGAAGAAAGAGGAAGAAGAAAAGGAGAGCAAGAAGAAAAAGAAGGATGACAAGAAAAAGGATGAGAAGAAGGAAGAGCCTGTACTTGAATTCGACCTGGCCAACCGTCACGACCGCATTATACGCCTGACCAGAATGTCTGGTGGTATTGGAGACGCTATTCTCACAGCAAGCGGCGACAAGCTCTACTACCAGGCAAGCTACAACGGCAGTGCCGACCTTTGGGTATACGATGTGCGCGACGGTAGCAACAATGTTGCTGTAAAGGGATTCGGTTGGGGCAAAATGTTGCTTGACAAGGATTCAAAGTTTGCCTACAAGGCTTCGGGCAACATCAAGCGTTTCGACCTTGGCTCAAAGGGTGTAAAGGATATCAGTTTCAATGCCGAGTATAACTACCGCCCGCTTGAAGAGCGCGAGTACATATTCGACCATATATGTACTTTGGTCAACGACAAGTTCTATGTCAAGGATCTGCACGGTGTCGATTGGGAATACTACAGCAAGGAGTACCGCAAATTCCTGCCACATATTGCCAACAACATAGATTTCGCCGACTTGTTGTCGGAACTCCTTGGAGAGTTGAACGCTTCGCACACAGGTGCACGCAGTTCACTTGGCAGCAACTATAACACAGCTGTTCTTGGTGCATTCTATGACGATACATATAAAGGTGACGGACTCAAGATTAAGGAGATACTCAAAAAGAGCCCACTTGCTACATACAGTTCAAGAATAAAGGCTGGGGACATTATTGAAGCCATTGACGGCGAGAAGATTGAGCAGAGCTGCAACTACTACCCTATGCTCGACAACAAAGCTGGCAAAAATGTACGTCTATCGATGTACAATCCACAGACAAAGGAGCGTTGGGAAGAATGGGTGAAACCCACTTCACTTGGCAACGAGTACCAAATGCTGTACAACCGCTGGATTGAGAAGAACAGTGCAATGGTTGACTCACTTTCAAATGGACGTATTGGTTATATACACATCAAGGAGATGAACAGTGAGAGTTTCCGCAAGACATTCTCACTGCTGCTTGGAAAATACCGCAACCACGAAGCTGTGCTTATAGACACACGTCACAATGGTGGCGGATGGCTGCACGAGGACCTTGCAATACTGCTGTCGGGCAAGGAGTTCCAGCAGTTTACACCACGCGGACAGTACATTGGCAGCGACCCATTCTCACAATGGACAAAGCCATCGGCAGTACTTGTGTGCGAGGATAACTATTCGAAGGCCCACGGTTTTCCAACAGTGTACAAGGCATTGGGACTTGGCAAGCTCATTGGTGCCCCTGTTCCCGGAACAATGACTGCAGTTTGGTGGGAGACACAGATTGACCAGTCGATTGTATTCGGTGTTCCACAGGTTGCCATACGCGACATGCAGGGACGTTACCTTGAGAACCAGTTGCTCATGCCGGACATCGAGGTCTACAACAGTCCCGAAGACTAT
>JAFZFM010000019.1 GCA_017555865.1 Bacteroidaceae bacterium | reverse complement strand
GATTTTCAGTCCTTTGCTCTACCAACTGAGCTATGGCACCGTCTTGTCTCATTTGCGTGTGCAAAGATATGACAAGTTTTTGGTTTGTGCAAATATTTTGATAAAAAACTTCAAAAATTTTTCGTTATTAGTTTTTTATACTATCTTCGCAACATCAAAAAGTGACGGAATGTAGCGCAGTTGGTAGCGCACTACGTTCGGGACGTAGGGGTCGGGCGTTCGAGTCGCCTCATTCCGACACATAAATAGGAGAAACGTTTGTTACAAGCGTTTCTCCTATTTATGTGTAGACACCAGTTACAAATTACCGAACAATACCATAGAGGATATAATGACGCAACAACATAAGATAACAACACTATTTGATAGACTGCACGCACATTATACCCAATCACTCCCTAGGAGTTTTATCCTCCAGCCCAAGTTTCTTTATACGCGAGATTATGCCGCCTGGCTTTCTTTTAAAATGTGCCGACAGTTCTTCAACCGTAGCACCACTACCCCACATTGCAGCAAGTTCACAATCTTCGTCACTATTCCAAGGCTCATAAGCGTTAGGAAAATCCTGCTTGCAGGCATAGACCGAATAGGTTGGCATACCGGTAAGTCGCTTGTATGCCTTGAGGTATTTTTTCAATCGCTTCACATCCTTATCGGACAGATATGGCAAGCGGCGGATATCCATATTGTCGGTAAGATCGTTCAGTTTTACAGCCACCGCCAAAGGGTTGCCCTTTACACGTGCTATGAATTTGTCATAAGGCTCGTTGTCCGACAGTTTGGTAACGTAACGCAGCGCCTCTATAACCTCTGCCGAAAAGCCCTCGGTCTCTAACATTTCAAAAGTCCATGCCGAATCCTCCACAACATCGTGCAGCACACCCACAATCTTTTCATCCACACTCCGTCCCATAGCCATTACACGCAGTGGATGGCCTATATAATCTTCCCCGGCCTTATCCAGTTGCCCGCGGTGAGCCTCGGTTGCTATTTCTATTGCTCGTTCAAGAGTTGCCATAGTTGATTTTTCGTTTACGCAAAGCTAAACATTTTTCACAAGCAGCACTGCATTTTACAGGCTTTTAATTGACACACTGGGCAATTTGCACTATTTTTACGCAGCACAAAGAAGTTATGGATATACGCAAACGACTGGAAGAATGTACCGAAATCACACCGTTCCAACGCCGGGTATATCTGGAGTTGCTGAACATCCCTGCCGGCAGGACCATCACATATGGCGAGCTGGCAAGGCGCATTGGGTGCCGCAGCGCCCAAGCTGTGGGACAAGCACTTAAGCGTAACCCATTTGCCCCCGAAATCCCGTGCCACCGCGTTGTTGCAGCCGGCGGCTCAATAGGAGGCTATTTAGGCAAGCGCGAGGGAGAGATGATAGAACGCAAGCGCAAGTTACTCAAAGACGAGCTACGATGTATACAATTCAAAATACATAACGCCCAACAGGAATAAAAGTCACAAATACACACCTGCAACCCAACTATATTATAAAATGATAGAACATCTGTTACAACCATTGGTATGTAAGCGTTTCATGTTCGATGCACGCTACAGGGAGGGTCATTTACGCGTAGTGAATGCACTGCCGGCAAGACATGTACTTGGTCTTCATTCACCCGAGATGAAGTTGGTTGCAAAACAGCTGTCACACAACGGGTGCGAAGCCATACTGCCCGACGGAAGCCGAATGCGTTGCACCAACAGCCTGGAAACCATACACTGTTTTGAAAGTATTCCAAGCCACACCCTTTGTTACGAAGAGACCGTCGTATGGGGATTCCTGATAAACCTTGAGAAATGTACGCTCGAGGAGCGCCTGAGAATGCTTGGGCAGTACGTACCCGTGATTGACAACTGGGCGGTATGCGACTCGTACTGCGCCAACGCAAAGTGGATGGCGCGCGCCGATAAAGGGATGTTGTGGAGATTTCTGCAACCATATTTTCACTCGACACGAGAGTTCGAGGTCCGCTTTGCCATTGTCACTGCGATGACATATTTCCTCAACCAGGAGTGGATGGAAACTGTGTTCGAAAAACTCGATTGCCTCGACTTCGGGCAGATAATATCGGAATACAAGAGCATAAAAGGAAAGCCAAAGAGGGCACAGCAAGGCACAGTTCAGGGAGCCGCGCCTTACTATGTGCGCATGGGTGTCGCATGGCTACTGGCAACAGCACTGGCCAAGTTCCCCGAGCCAACAAGAGAATATGCCCGTTCGGCACACCTGCCGGACGATGTAATAAAATTATACATACGCAAGGCACGCGAATCATTCCGCACACGCAACACCGAGGCGCTTTGACATACAGCCTGCGTCACGGCCTGTTGCCATTCTACAACAATGAGCGCCACCAAGGGCAACATTATTACACTCTTTAGTACACACTTTCGTTTCTTTGTTATATCTTTGTAACACAAACGCAGAGTATATATATACAAGAACAGCAAACTTTATATTACCATATAATATGGAGAATTACATTGTTTCGGCAAGAAAATACCGCCCCGACACTTTTGACTCGGTTGTAGCACAGAAGTCGCTTACCACAACTTTAAAAAATGCCATCCACAGCGGGAAACTGGCACACGCCTATCTTTTCTGTGGACCACGAGGAGTGGGTAAGACCACTTGTGCGCGAATTTTTGCCAAGACAATAAACTGTCAGAACCCCACAAGCAATGGCGAACCATGTAACCAGTGCGAGTCGTGCCGTTCGTTCAACGAGCAGCGTTCATACTCAATATACGAACTTGACGCAGCCAGCAACAACTCGGTCGACGATATCCGCTCGCTCAACGAACAGGTACGCATTCCGCCCCAGGTAGGCAAGTACAAGGTATATATAATCGACGAGGTCCACATGTTGTCACAGGCAGCCTTCAACGCATTCCTAAAAACCCTTGAAGAGCCACCTGCACATGCAATTTTCATTCTCGCCACAACCGAGAAGCACAAGATTATCCCCACCATTCTTTCGCGTTGCCAGATTTATGACTTCAGCCGCATTGAGGCAGCAGACATAATTGCACACTTGCAGAATATTGCAAACAAGGAGGGTATAAACACCGAACACGAGGCTCTGCGCATTATTGCCCAGAAATCGGACGGTTGCATGCGCGACGCACTGTCACTGTTCGACCAGATGAGCAGTTTTACGCAAGGCGACCTCACATACAACAAGGTTATCGAGAGCCTGAACGTACTTGATTACGAGTATTACTTCAGACTGACCGATTTCATCCTTGACGGAAAGACTTCGCAGAGCCTGCTGCTGTTCAATGAAATCCTGAACAAGGGCTTCGAGGGCAACATATTCATCGAGGGTGCAGCATCCCACTTCCGCGACCTTCTTGTAAACAGCGACTCAGCAACCGCTACACTCTTCGAGGGCAGCGAGGAACTACGCAACCGCTACACTGAGCAAGCCGGAAGATGTACACCAAAAATGCTGTTCAAGGCGATAAGACATTGCAACAACTGCAGCATGAACTACCGCACAAGCCGCAACAAGCGTCTGCTTGTGGAGCTTACACTCATTGAACTCACACAGATGAATGACAGCGACAGCGACGACGGTGGGGGGCAAGGCCCTAAAGTATTGAAACCCATCTTCAGCAAACTGCAACCAGCGGCCAACACCGCTCCACAACAGCCACAAGCAACTGCACCGGTACATAACAGCACAGCAAACAGCCCACAGCAGGCTGCTACCACACCCCGGCAGACAGCGCATGCAACCACCCCCGGAGTTGAAAGCGCACCAGTTGCAAACAGAGAGCAGCCCACAGCACCAGTACAGCACGGCCGACCTGTTGAATTGCAGACAAGACGGGACAGTACCGGTAGTACACTCGGTGGAATGTTCCGCCGTTCAAGAAGCAGCCTCAGCGAGACTGTTGCCCCCCAGGCAACAACTACAGCCGCACATACTGTGCAACACAACACCCCTTCACCGGTTGTTGCACAGCCACAGCCCGTTGAGAGCAAGAAGAAAATAACAAACGAGTTGCTTGTACAGGCATGGACATCATTCGCACTACAATTGCCAGAAAACGAACGCGCTCTTGCCGACAGAATGAAATTCATGCTTCCCACCCTGACAGACGAGAAATCGTTCACACTGTCGGTTGATAACCAAATGGCAGCAGAGATGTTCAACAACGAAGCACAGCGAATTTGCCGAGGAATGAGCAGCTACCTGGGAGGCGAAACATTGGCTATGAACGTCAAGGTAAATACCATTGTAATCGAAAGACATGTAACCGACCGTGGCAAGCAGTTCGAGATTCTAAAGGAGAAGAACCCGCTGATAGAGAAACTGAGAAAAACGCTCGGTCTGGAGCTTTCGAGATAAACAGGAACAAGAAAATTTTTCATACGAAGTGAGTGACTATTTTTTAGCTGCTCACTTTTTTTTGCGCCATAATATAAAGCAGCATTCATATAAAAGCAAGCAATTTTACAACTAATTTCAAGTGCTAAAAAATATTTTCAAATACAAAAATAAAAGAGCCTATATAGAATCAATCCAAATAACACAAGTAAAAGGAATACAATTCGGCAATATAGGCTCAAGAACAAAATTTGACGCGGAAAACAGCCCTGTTACAAACTTTTGGCACATTTGCAACAACAATGCCACACAACAGTTAATTCACTGATTTTCAATGTCTAAAAAAAATAACTAAAATAACAGCTCCTGTTTTTTGATATTCTTTAACCAACTGATACCCAATAGATTATTTTAGTGCAAAAAACACATGAGATAACATCACTTGCATTTTCTTTTTTATTTGCCGATATTTGCATTAGAAAAGTAAAAATGACAGAGGCCAATTCAACGAGCCTCTTTTAATTTGCACTGCACAAATCACATTTTACAAAGAATTCAATGAACTCTACACTAAATACAAAATGGAACAAGTGTCTCGACATTATCAAGGATAATGTTTCCGAGAAGATCTTCAACGCTTGGTTTGCCGACATCAAACCACTCAAGCATGAAGACAACACTCTCACCATACAGGTGAAGAGCAACTTTGTCTATGAGTTCATTGAAGCAAACTACGTAGGCCTGCTGCGCACCACCCTGTTCAAGGTTATGGGCAACGGCACACAGCTTATGTACAGTGTGCTCACCGACAAGGAGAACGACCTTACAATGGAGGTGAGCACCGAGAACTACAGCAACAAAGGTTCGGGCAACAGTGGCAACAACAGCCCAAAGGCAATGCAGGAGGTTGTACAAGACCTCGATCCAATGCTAATAAGCCGTTATACATTCGACAACTACGTAGAGGGTATAAGCAACCGTCTGTCACGTTCTGTTGCAATGAGTGTTGCCGACAAACCCGGTCGCGTATTCACCCCATTGTTCATACATGGTTCATCGGGAGTTGGCAAGACCCACCTTGTAAATGCCATTGGTTGTAAAATCAAGGAGTTGCACCCCGAGTTGCGCGTTCTCTACGTTTCGGCACACCTGTTCCAGGTACAATACACCGACTCAATTCTGCAAAAGAATTTCAACGACTTCATGAGATTCTACCAGAGCATTGACGTACTTATTATCGACGATATCCAGGAATTCGCCGGACTGCAGAAGACACAGAACGCATTCTTCCATATTTTCAACCATCTGCACCTAAACGGCAAGCAGCTGATCATGACATCGGACCGTTCACCGGCACAGTTGCAGGGTATGGAGGAGAGAATGATAACACGTTTCAAATGGGGTATGACAGCCGAAATTGAAAAGCCAGACCTTGAGCTACGCAAGAACATTCTCCGCAACAAGATACACAAGGATGGACTCAAGTTCCCCGAGGAGGTCATCACCTACATTGCCGAGCATGTAAATGCAAGCATTCGCGACCTCGAAGGTATTGTAGTGTCAATCATGGCACACTCTACAATCAACAATGCAGACATAGATATAAATCTTGCACGCAGAATTGTAGGCGACTTCTCCGACTACGAGAAGAAGACAATCACTATCGACGAGATCATAAAGACCGTTGCCGACTATTACGGCGTTGAGGTTTCGGCAATAAACACACGTTCACGCAAGCGCGAAGTTGTACTTGTTCGCCAGGTTGCAATGTACCTTGCCAAGAAGCACCTCGATTTGTCGACCTCAAAGATTGGACAATATGTAGGTAACAGAGACCATGCAACGGTTCTGCACGCATGCAAGACTGTAACCAACCTTGCCGACACAGACAAGCAGTTCAACAGCGAACTCAACGAAATTGACCGAATTCTACAGAGCGCATAAAAGCGTTTCCCATAAAGAGCATATTAAAGTTCAAGCCATGTGGCTTGAACTTTTTTTCGCCAGCCACCTTTGCAGGAATTCCCAAAGAGTACACTAAGAGAATTTTGGGGACAACAGTTTTTGTCTATAATCATATTCTACGGCAGGCCTCAACCTTAATCGCTCACTTGTATTCTTTTTGCATACCCCAGGAATTGCAGGTACACTAAAAGGAAAATCCCAGCAACAGCAGCATGTCCCCAACTAAAACAACTGTTACCATGCAAATCTTATCACAAATTTTCCTGTCGGAAAACTTTTTGTCTACAATAAAAAATTAGATTATTGATATTCAATGTGTTAAAAAATATTTTGGAAAACTTTGTCGGCTGTTAAAAACTAATTGTTAATTAATTTGGTAATTATACAAATGATTTTTATTTTTGTCATCGCTAAAAAAAACAGCACTATTGTACAGAACAATACAAGAGTCTACAACAATAGAAAAAACCATAACAACCTAAAAAAACAACTCGCAAAGTGGAAAAAACAAGTTACTCCTACGACGAAGCATTCAAAGCTTCACTCGACTATTTCGGCGGCGATGAGCTTGCCGCAAGGGTTTGGGTAAACAAATATGCAGTAAAGGACTCATTCGGCACTATCTTCGAGAAATCACCCGAGGATATGCACTGGCGTATTGCAAACGAGATTGCCAGAATAGAATCCAAGTATATAAACCCTATGTCGGCACAGGAGATCTTTGAACTTCTCGACCACTTCAAATACGTGGTACCATCGGGCAGCCCGATGACAGGAATCGGCAACGACCATCAGATAGCCTCACTCTCAAACTGCTTTGTAATTGGCATGGAGGGAAAAGCCGACTCATACGGCGGTATTATCCGCATTGACGAGGAGCAGGTACAGCTAATGAAGCGCCGTGGCGGTGTAGGACACGACCTTTCCCACATTCGCCCAAAGGGTTCACCGGTAAAGAACTCCGCACTTACATCAACAGGTCTTGTACCATTCATGGAGCGCTATTCAAACTCTACACGCGAAGTAGCACAGGACGGACGCAGAGGCGCGCTAATGCTCAGTGTCTCTATCAAACACCCCGACGCCGAGGCATTCATTGACGCAAAGATGACCGAAGGCAAGGTTACAGGAGCAAACGTATCGGTAAAGATTGACGACGAGTTCATGAAAGCCGTAACCGAGAAGCGCCCCTACATGCAGAAATACCCGATAAATGCCGAAACTCCACTGTACTCGAAAGAGATAAACGCCGAGGAGTTATGGAACAAGATAATTCACAACGCATGGAAATCGGCCGAACCAGGTGTATTGTTCTGGGATACAATACAGAGAGAATCAATCCCCGACTGCTATGCCGACCTTGGATTTGAGACCGTATCTACAAACCCTTGTGGCGAGATACCACTCTGCCCCTACGACTCTTGCCGTCTCATTGCAATAAACCTATTCTCATACGTGGTGAACCCATTCACCCCCGAGGCATATTTCGACAACGAACTGTTCAAGTCACATGTAAGAAAGACCCAGAGAATAATGGACGATATCATTGACCTGGAGCTTGAAAAGATCGACATCATAAGAGAAAAGATCGATAGCGACCCCGAGAGCGAAGAGGTCAAGGGAGCCGAGAAAAAGCTATGGGAAAAGATATACCGCAAGAGCAGCATGGGACGACGCACAGGTGTGGGAATCACAGCCGAAGGCGACATGCTCGCAGCCATGGGACTCAGATATGGCAGCGAAGAGGCAACAGAGTTCTCGGAAAACATACACAAGACCCTCGCACTCACAGCCTATGCATCATCGGTAGAGTTGGCCAAGGAGCGCGGAGCCTTTGAAATATTCGATATAAAACGCGAGGAGAACAATCCATTCATTGCACGATTGAGAGAGGCAGACCCCGATCTCTACGAGCAGATGAAACAGTACGGCCGACGTAATATCGCATGTCTTACAATTGCCCCCACCGGCACTGTGAGCATAATGACACAGACCACATCGGGCATCGAGCCTGTATTCATGCCCGTATACAAACGCCGCAGAAAGGTAAACCCCAACGACCCCGAAGTACATGTGGACTTCACCGACGAGAACGGAGACGCATTCGAGGAATATATTGTCTACCACCACAAGTTCGTGGAGTGGATGAAGAAGAACAACATCGACACCACCAAAAAGTATTCACAGGTTGAGATAGACAACATTGTTGCACGTTCACCCTACGCAAAAGCCACATCAAACGACATTGACTGGGTTGCAAAGGTACACATGCAGGGACGTATACAAAAATGGGTCGACCACTCTATCAGCGTAACCATAAACCTCCCCAACAATGTTGACGAGAAACTTGTAAACGAGCTCTATGTAACAGCATGGAAGTGTGGTTGCAAGGGATGTACAGTATACCGCGACGGTTCACGCGCCGGAGTACTTGTATCAACAAGCAGCAAGAACGAGAAGAAGGAAGCCGAGGTTATGAAACCTACAATCACCGAGGTAAGACCGACAATCCTTGAAGCCGACGTTGTCCGTTTCCAGAACAACAAGGAAAAATGGGTTGCATTCATAGGACTCCTCAACGGCGAACCATACGAGATATTCACCGGACAGCAGGATGATGAAGACGGAATCCCCTTGCCAAAGAACGTTACACACGGTATAATCATCAAGCATACCAACGAGGATGGCACCAAGCGATACGACTTCCAGTTCGAGAACAAGATTGGTTACAAGACAACAATCGAAGGACTATCCGAGCGTTTCAACCCCGAATTCTGGAACTACGCCAAATTGATATCGGGCGTATTGAGATACAAGATGCCAATAGAGCAGGTGATTAAGCTAATCTCTTCACTACAACTTGCTTCGGACAACATCAACACATGGAAAAACGGTGTTGAACGCGCTCTGAAACGCTACATGAAGGACGGAACATCTACAGCCGAGAAATGCCCCAACTGCAAACAGCAGCTCATATTCGAAGAGGGTTGCCTGCACTGCCCTGGTTGCGGATATTCAAAATGCGGATAACACAATCACAATCCTATTAATATTTTCCCCGATGAAGAGCAGCCGCAAGGAGGCTCTTCATCGTTATTAAGAGAAAAAATATGCAGATAACAAGCTACACAATAGAACTCAAGGATATCCACCTGTTTGCCTACCATGGCGTAATGCAGCAGGAGCGCGAGATTGGAGCGTGGTACACAATAGATATCAAGCTCACAATAAACGACCATGCCTGCACAGCAACAGACGACATTACAGGCACTGTAAGCTATGCCGATGTATATGATATCATCTGCAAGGAGATGAAGGCCCCCTCGGCACTTCTCGAGCATGTATGCAGCAGAACTTGCAAAAGCCTCTATAAAGCCTTCAGCCAGGTTACAGCAATAGACATAACACTTTGCAAGGATACACCACCAATGGGTGGCGACAGACTGAAAGCCGCCGTCACATTAAAGACTACAAGATAACAAAAGGGAATAATAAATGCCGGACATAGAGACATGCCGGCAAGACAGATTTAAAATTCCAACTTCTCAAGGGCTACACGCGCAGCCTTTTGTTGGCTTTCGCGCTTGGAGAAGCCATCACCAGAACCATAGAGTTCACTATCGACAAAGACCTCACTCACAAAGAAGACACCCTCCTTGCGCATCTCCTCGCTTACAAGCTTGAATTCTACAGTCTTATGTTGTTTCTGCGACCATTCTATCAGGCGGCTCTTATAGTTCTTGTCGGACTTCACAACACATTCAATATCGGTCAGTCGCGACAACACCCTGTCGAGCAGGAAGCGGCGGCACTGTTTATACCCCTTATCAATGTATATTGCGCCTATGAGAGCCTCAAGAGCATTGCCATAGACATAACTGTTATGAACCTTAGGCAAGCCGCATGCCGTTACAAAGCGGTCCAGACCAATCTCCAGAGCAAGCTCATTCAACCTTTCGCGGCACACGAGATTACTGCGCGATTTTGAAAGGAAACCCTCGCGCTCCTTACGGAAATTTGTATAAAGATAGTCGGACACGATAGAACCCAGCACAGCATCGCCAAGAAACTCAAGTCTCTCGTTGCACGACTGCTTGCGTCCGTTACCCGATGACGAGCTGTGAGTCATCGCCATCTTGTATAGCCTCAGGTTATTGGGGATATATCCCAGGATAGAATACAACAACAGATAAGACTCCCTATCCTTGCAGGACAGGAGCCTTATTCTGTCTATAAGTTTCTTGAATACTCTGTTAATCTTCAATTTTTTTGAATGCTATACTTGCATTGTGACCTCCAAAACCGAATGTATTTGAAAGCGCCACCTTCACCTTTCTCTCCTGAGCCTTATTGAAGGTAAAGTTCATGCGGTAATCAATTTCAGGATCCTCATCACCATCGGCATGATTAATTGTCGGTGGAACAACATCGTTCTTTACAGTCAACACTGTCAACAAAGCCTCAATGGCACCGGCCGCACCCAGTAGGTGACCTGTAACCGACTTTGTAGAGCTTATGTTAAGGTTGTATGCATGCTCACCAAACAGATTCTTGATAGCCTTGGCCTCGGCAATATCACCGGCATAGGTAGATGTTCCATGCACATTGATATAATCGACATCTGTTGTCTGCAGACCGGCCTCGTCAAGCGCAGCCTTCATCACACGGTATGCACCCTCACCATCGGGGTGTGGAGCAGTAATGTGATAAGCGTCTGCTGTAAGTCCGGTACCCACAATCTCGGCATATATCTTGGCACCACGTGCAACCGCATGCTCATACTCCTCGAGGATAAGAGTTGCGGCACCCTCGGCCATTACAAAACCGTCGCGGCTCTTGCTGAACGGACGCGAAGCACCTTGAGGGTCATCGTTACGCACCGACAAGGCATGCATTGCATTGAAGCTGCCAACACCTGTAGGACAGATGGCAGCCTCGGCACCACCGGCAACAATTACATCGGCTCTACCAATACGAATCTGGTCATAAGCATCGATAATTGCATTTGATGATGAAGCACATGCCGAAGTTGTCACGTAATTGGGACCTTTCAGACCATAGCGTATAGAAATCATGCCTGCAGTCATGTCCGAAATCATCTTTGTCAACAGGAATGGAGAGAAACGAGGACCATTCTCAAGATTCTGCGCATAGGCACGCATCTCATCCTCAAGAGCGGTAAGTCCACCAATACCCTCGCCATAAATGACACCGACACGATTGCAATCCACCTTCTCAAAATCGAGTCCACTGTCGCTTATAGCTTCAACAGCCGACGCAAAACCATAGTGGGTATCAATATCCACCTTACGCAAGTCGCGCTTGTCCATGCATTTGAGAGGGTCGAAATCCTTTACCTCACAAGCGAACTGGGTTTTGAAAAGGTATGTATCAAAATGAGTAATAGGCCCTGCTCCACTTACACCATTCACAGCATTGTTCCATGTATCGGGAACATTGTTGCCAATAGGTGAAACGGCACCAAGACCTGTTACAACAACTCTCCTAAATTTCATATAGAATTGTTAGAAATATAGAAAGGAGGGAGTGAGATTATTTCTCAGCAACCTTCTCCTCTACGAATTTAACAGCATCGCCTACTGTTGCGATCTTCTCAGCAGCATCCTCGGGGATAGAGATACCGAACTCGTCCTCAATCTCCATAATCAACTCTACTCTGTCCAATGAGTCAGCGCTCAAGTCATTTGTAAAGTTAGCCTCTGGGTAACCTCAGACTCTGATACACCAAACTTCTCAACGATAATAGCTTTTACTCTTGATTCAATTTCTGACATAGCTGTGATTTTTTAATGATTAAATAACGCTACAAAAATATGATAAAAATAATGAACCACAAAGAAAGAGAGAGAAAAAAACTGTTTTTTTTGCACAACAATCACTTGAATGTGCAAGAAATGCCCAAAAATCGTGTTTATTATTCTTTTTTTGCAGAATATTTTACATTAAAGGCCGATGGTTCACGACGCAAATTGTAGTTGTTGCGCAAACTCTCGAACTCGGCGGGGATACTTTTCAAGCAACGGGTATCATCATAAGGTGAATATATCGAAAGCAGCGCCTCTCGTTCCGTAGCGGCCACTACTGTAGGGTTCACCGGTTGAGGCAAAGAAAGCTGCGGCATATCATTCTCCCTGTCACAGAATTTCAAGAACGCGGCAAGCACAATTGTCGTCGCATTCAGTTTACCCTCGGCCGAATACCCGGCAATATGAGGTGTTGCAATATCCACTTTATTTAATAAGGAGAGATTTATATTCGGTTCCCCCTCCCACACATCAAGTGCAACATTCTGCACCTTGCCACTTTCCATTGCAGCAAGCAAGGCCTCATTATCCACTACCGGACCACGGGAAGCATTGATGAAGAGTCTGCAGCGCTCAAGCGCCGAAAAAAACTCCTCATCTGCAAGATGATAGCTCGGGAACGCGCCACTACGTTCAAGAGTAGGATGAAAGGTTATTATATCACATTTGGCAGCAAGTTCATCAAGTTCCACAAAGCCTTGTTCACCCTTTGCCGCACGCGGAGGGTCATTACGAAGCACACTCATCCCTGCCCATTCGGCCCAGCGTGCAACACGTGAGCCAATCTCACCCACACCTACAACACCAAGGCACAAGCCATCAAGCGATTCAAAGCAGGAATATATTACCGACTGCACATACTGCAGCACAGCACCGGCATTGCAACCGGCAGCATTTGTCCACTTTATTCCATTAGACTCACAGTAGAGGGTATCTATGTGGTCATACCCTATTGTTGCAGTACCTATGAAGCGCACAGAAGTTCCTTCGAGCAAAGCCGCATTACATTTTGTTCTTGTACGCACAAAAAGAGCTTCGGCCCCGGCAAGCGCATGCTTGTCGATATCCACTCCGGGCATAGAAACCACATTGAACCCCAACCCTTTCAAAGCCTCGGCCAGATAGGGTATTTTCTCATCCATTACAACTTTCATACTACCGTGCATTAATATAAACAAAAGGTTACCACGAAGCTAACCGGGCGCGAATATAAGCATATTTAATACAAACGTTTGTCTTTCTCGCAAACTTTTGTTAGTTTTGCACATATATAATACACTACAAACGTATATCTACGACTAAAAGTTACAGTTATGAAAAAGTTCACTGAAATCAGCTGGCCCATTTTCAACGAGGCCATTGCCGACTATCACAAGACAGACAATGTAGACACACCAATAAACAACCCATATCCGGTAAAGAGCATTGAATACTACCTTTACCTCAAATGCTGGATCGACACCGTACAGTGGCACTTCGAGGATATCATCCGTGACCCACAGATTGACCCCGCAGAGGCACTCGTGCTCAAGCGTCGCATTGACAAGTCTAACCAGGACCGCACCGACCTTGTTGAGCTCATCGACAGTTATTTCCTTGACACATACAAGGATGTTGTTCCTGCAGCCGACGCAACCATCAACACCGAGAGTCCTGCATGGGCTGTTGACCGCTACTCAATCCTGTCGCTCAAGATATACCACATGCAGGAGGAGGTAAACCGTACCGACGTTGACGAGGAGCACCGCGCAAAATGCCAGGCAAAGCTTGACGTTCTCAACGAGCAGTACAAGGACATGACAACATCTATAGGCCAGTTGCTCGACGACATTGCTGCCGGCAGAAAATACATGAAGGTGTACCGACAGATGAAGATGTACAACGACCCGGCACTCAACCCAGTACTCTATGGTTCAAAAAAGTAACAAAGAGCAAAAGAGAATACTCATAACACGTTTTTCGGCAGTAGGCGATATAGCAATGACAATACCATTGCTATATTCACTGTGCCGTCAATACCCGCAGCACAGATTTTTCTTTGTCAGCCGCGAGAGATTCGGACAGTTCTTCATAAACCACCCCGAGAACCTTGAGTTCATAGGAGTGAAACCGGAGAATTACGGTGGTCTTTGGGGGCTTTACAAACTTTACAAGAAGCTGCGTGCATACAAACCAGATATCATTGCCGACCTGCACGATGTCCTGCGCACAAAGATTCTGCGCACATACTTCAAACTACTGTCGGGAGCAAACTGTTTCCACATCATCAAGGGACGCAAGGAGAAGAAAGCACTCACAAGGCAGAACAACAAGTGCCGCACAGCACTCACAAGCACTTTTGAGCGCTACCGCGATGTGTTCACACGCGCAGGCATGCCCTTTACCCCCGACTTTGTTTCACTTTTCGGCTGTGACGCAGGTGACATAACAGAGTTTGCAAGCTTCGTACCGGCCAAGGGCAACGACAAATGGGTGGGCATTGCACCTTTTGCACGCCACGACGGCAAGATATACCCTATAGAGAAGATGGAGGAAACTGTTTCTATACTGTCGGAACAGAAGAACATCAGACTCTTCTTCTTTGGCAATGGTCCAAAGGAAGAGGCTGTAATAAACGGCTGGTGCAGCAAGTACCCCAACTGCATATCATTCATAAACAGAAGCAATTTCAACGGCGAGCTCAGACTCATAAGCCACCTCGACGCAATGGTATGTATGGACTCGGCAAACATGCACATGGCATCGCTTGTAAACACCCCTGCAATATCCATTTGGGGAGCCACATCGCCGCTTGCAGGATTCCTGGGATGGAGACAGAAAGAGGAGGATTGCATACAGTTGCCGCTGGAATGTCGCCCATGTTCAATATTCGGCAACAAGCCATGTCTGTATGGCGATTGCCGCTGCATGAACATTCCACCGTCACATGTAGCCGAAAGGATAATAAAAAGAATTGCTTTGTAAATTCATAACCCATACAGGCTGTGTCAATATAAAATGACGCAGCCTTTTTACAACCTACAGCACATAAACCGAACAATGAGCACAAAAGACAACCACATTACAGAGAACGGCAAGGACCCAATGGGAAGAGCCATTGCCGACTACCATAACACCCGCAAGGCAAGCAAGCTCAGGGTATTGTCATCAATGTTCTACGAGGACGAGATACCAGTAGCCACACTCTTCCGCACGTTCAAGGATATGCCCATTCAGGAGCAGAAAGCAATTGAACTATGCCGTGGCAGGATTCTGGACGTTGGTGCAGGCTCAGGCTGTCATTGTACAGAGCTTATGGCACGCGGACATGAAGTTATGGGAATAGACATATCGGAACTGTCGGTCGAGGTAATGAAGAGCCGCGGTATTGACGCGCGTAACGTAAACTTCTTTGACGAGACATTTACCGGGAAGTTCGACACCATACTGTTGCTCATGAACGGTATAGGCATTGTGGGCAAGATTGACCGAATGGAGAAATTCTTCAGCAGCGCGAAGCGTCTGCTTGCACCAGGAGGACAGATTCTTCTTGACTCCTCGGATATCAAATATATATTCATGGACGACGACGGTTCAATGCTCATAGACCTTGCTGCAGGCTACTATGGCGAGGTCGATTTCACCATGAAGTACAAGAACATCACCGGCGAGAAGTTCGACTGGCTGTACATAGATTTCGACACCCTGACAATGTATGCCGAGCAGTATGGCTTCACATGCGAAAAGTGTATAGACGGCAAGCACGACGACTACCTTGCCCGTCTCACAATTGCATAACGGAAACATAACAATGAGGGTGACCCAAAGTAAAATATAATTTTAGACAAAAACGGTTACCCCACTCAACTTTTGCAGGTAAACGCAAGCGAGAGTATGGAGTGCCTGGCACTCCATACTCTCGCTATAAGATAGCCACATTAGTGGATTAATTTACAAGGTCACCAGCACCTTCTTTCCATTCACAATGTATATTCCGGCCGGAACATTCACGCGTGTGGTACCCTCCTTGACATTCAGTTTCTTAACCAATCTGCCATCAACAGCATACACCTCAACAGGCTGCGCCTTGAGAGCCGTAATCACAATGCAATCGCCACCGCTCACATTCGATGTGGCATACATACCGTCAATACCAGTAGTCTGCGCAAAAGCAACATCAACATCACTCATTCGCAACTCACAGTTATTATTATCTACAATGTAGGCATTTGTAACATTCACCTTACATTTGTCCTCATCTATTACCGAATATGTGCTCAATGCAAGATTTGCAATAACATCCTCGCCCTGAGCAAAGCCCTCATTGGTGGCAGAGTACACAATAACCTTATATGTATTCATGTCCACCTGCACATACGAGAATACGTGTGAGGACAGTGCATTACCAGCAGTAATATCATCGATATACAGCCCATCGGGCACCTTTACCTCGAACTGTATCGCATTATAAGACTCATCGGGTACAGTCACAATCTTCAAAGGCTGTATATGAGTTTCACCAATCTCCAACGAGAAGGGTGCTGCGTCAAATTCGGCCACAGCTACAGGAGTAGCATACCAGTACATAGGGCCGGGTGCCTCTTCAACATCCATAAGGGCTGTAGCAACATACTCAATGTCGCGTGCGTTGACACGGCCGTTCTTGTTATAGTCGGCCTTTTTCTCATTGAAGTTCTTGACCTCATCGCCTTTTACATAGGCAGCAATTGAGGTGACATCGTGAATGGTCAGCACATCATTACCGTCGGCATCGCCATATAGCACAGGTATGAACTCTGCAAGGTCAAACTCTTCAAGATTATTGTAGATATGATTCATACGGGTTTTCAACCACGACTTCATATTATCCCTGTCGGTTTCATCGAAGCCTGTCGAATATCCCCACTCGGCAGCATTGTTCTTGAACGACTCCTGAGCAAATGTAAAATATGAATCGATATAATCCTCTATCTCGCCGTATGGATTGTTTGCCATGAACTCTTTCCACACCTTATAATAGTGTTTGGCAAAAGCCTCGGTACTGCATATATCGTACAGGAACTTATAACCCGACATGCTCTGATTCAGGATATTTGTTGTTTCGTTGCTGACACAGTAGTTCCCCGAATTCTGATAGCCGAATCCCCAGTCAAAATCCCAGATAGGACCGAACTTGAATCGTGAGGTGGGGTTTCCTTCAACCTCCTTGAACAGGAATGTACTCTTCGGGTGGTTAATTTCCATATTCAGCGAATAGTCATTGGCAAGCATGAAACGCGCAAAGGCATCCATATCGAGTACAAGTTCCACATCACCGCCGGAAGCAATGGTATTGGTCATTTCATTTACCTCGCTCTGTATTATAGAAAAGCGTATATCTGCAACGCTCTTGTCATACTCGGTGAGGTCGGGTTCCTTGACATTTACAGGCAAATTGTATTCATCGGTCCGGAACTTATATGTCTCGTCGAAGTAAGTATCCAATTCAAGCAGATATCCGGTATCCTCATCAATATCCACGCTGTTGTTTGCCATACCCACCTTCTCGGTAAACATATAGCTTCCCATATAAATGCCGTTCATGTACAGTTCAACAGGAATAATATGGTTGGCATATGCAGCCCCTGCCATCTGTCCTATTTTCATCGACACGGCATTGGCCATTAAAGAACCTCTCTGCGCATTGGCCAGCAACACCCAGCTCTTACCCTTAGTGAGTCCAAAAGGCTTTACCTTCTCCTCGAACTTCAGGCGATATGGTTTCTTGCTATATCCCCATGATGTGTTTCCACGACCCTTTATCTTCACAGAATCAACGAAATCGTCGTACACACCATAACCGGTTATTGTAAACTTGGCATTCAAATAATAATCCTTGCTTGTAACAAACAGACCTTTATCTATATCAATATCTATACGTGGAACCGACACAGCCTTGTCGGTAAGCCAGTCGGCAATTACATTATACTCCCTTCCGAAAGGAACCTGCATGGCCTCATATTTTGCGTCCTGAACCTTTACCGATTCAATTTTCACATCCTCTACACTGTATAGACGGAGTTCCGACAGCACAAGATGGTTCTTGGGATACTCGCCTCTTGTCTGCAGTATTCTCACATACGAGTGACTGCCCTTCAGGTCAATAGCGGGCGAGGTATACTCCTGCCCCGAGCCACCTGTAGGCATTCCATCAATCTCATAATCGAGAGTGCGCACAAGTTGCAGGTTATCGGCACTGTCGCCGGCATAAATTTCCCACACCAATGGATTATAATTGCCGCCGTTACGACACTTGTAGTATACCTTTATTGCCTCAACAGCCGATGGCATATCAATATCGATATAGGTATTCACATTCACAGTCGCGTTGTTTGCACTACCCCATGTAGAATGGAAATATGTGTTTGAATAACCATCGAGCAGGTTGGCAAGTGACTCGCTTGACGATGTTGAAGGCTTGTTTGTCGACAGCATATCGGCTGTGAGAGCAATCTCCGATACTTCGCCCCCCAACACCTCGGTTTTCCAAATCTCATCCTGCACCTTTACAGTCTGTGTAACATAATAGCCCGGATATGTAACAACATACTTTACAGTATCGGCAAAGCTCATGCGGTTCTCCTTGCTCACCTGCAGTTCTGTACCAACATAGGCAAGCGCCTTGCTGTCGCTCAAGTTGAAACTTGGAGTGAGCCATTTGCCAATCGAGTTCAACGACAGCTTTATATCCGTATCAACATTCTCGGCAACAACATCCACGTTCAGGTTAGGATTATATTTATTGTTGAACTTGAACGAAGTCATCATGGGCAGACGTGGCTTGACCATAGAGCAACTGTCATACTCACCGGCGGCAAAAGTACGCACCTCGCCACCTTTCAATGGAATGCACAGATTGTCACCGGTCATATAATATTCACCATCGAGAGAAGAACCCGGAAAAGCCTCTACTCCTCCATTCGGCATATAGACATACACCGAATTCTCGTCAAGCACCGGAGCCTCATACTCCACATCACCGGCAACGCCACCGCCGTTGTTGTCGGGGTTCACATTGTCCGAACCGCCACCATTGTCACCGCTGTCATCACCACTGTCGACACCGGACTGCGGAACTTTTGTACCAAGAGTAACAACCACAGCCGTTGGTGAATTCTTGAAATTCTTTTCATTAAGACGTGTAGTCCACTCAAGCATGAACGAAGAGACACTCCTTTCGAGCTTGAGTTCAACATAATGATATGCAGCCACCGCCGGCATACTGTACATTGAATGGAAATAGGTATTCAGGTTATTGTCCATAAGTGCCGACAGACCATCACCATCACTTTTTCCGGTGAGTGCATTGTAATCGGCATTGGATGTTGCAGTATACTTGACTTCATTATAAAAGGAATCGTATACAGATATACCCGAGAGTGAGAAAATCACACTGTTTCCATTGGGAGCCTCGTTCGACACAGTCTCAATCACGGTAATTCTGATTTTGTCGGTAGCTTTTCCCGGCGATATCAGGGGAGAGAGATAATAGTAACAACTATTTCCCGCAAAATTATTCAATTCACCAGGCAAGCCATCACCAGCCTTTAACACCTGTGACCAATCCTGAGCCGAAACTCCAAAAGCAGAAAGCGCCACAAGCAACAACAGCAAAAGTCTTTTCATTGTACAATATTTTTTGAAGGCAGAACTACCATGCATACACACCGCAGGAACAACCCTTTTGTTACAAAATTGATTTAAAGTGCAAAATAAATATTTCTAAAGAAATATTCAATCAAAGTAACAGAATATATAAAGTCTGTTTAATATTTATTAGCAATTCACCGCGCACATTCAACATTAAAGCAGAAAAAACAGCGCAGCAACAGCAAGCAGCAAAGCAACTGCAGACAACACCAACCAACAAACCGGTGCTTTGCATTTACGCGAGACAGATGTGTTGGATTCAGGCAGAGGAAGTTCCTTGCCAGCCTTGTTGCCAGCCACAGCTGTTGCGGTAATATCGCCAGGCTCATGCACTACATCAAGCACATGCACAAGAAAAGCTGTATGGTTGTCACGCGCCTCGGCAGTCCCCTGCACCAATGCCTCCATCTTCTCCTCATCGGTAAGCGCATTATCAAGAATAACCCTCTCCAGGTCGCAGCTCTCCAGCACCTCGTTCACCCCATCGCTACACATGAAGAAATAGTCCCCGGCACGCACATCGGCAATATGCCTTATATCGGCTTTGGGGCGCACCTCGCGTCCTGGCTGCATGCACCTTGTAACAGTATTGCGCTGTGGGAACACCTTGGCCTCTTCCGGGGTAAGTTCTCCCATCTTCAACAGGTCGTTAACCAGAGAGTGATCGCGAGTCTCGAACAATATGCCATCTCCCGGGCGCATGTGATACACCCTGCTGTCACCAATATGCGCCACAAGACAACCTGCAGTGCCAAAGTTCAGGAAAGTCATTGTTGTACCCATCTTCTTTCTCGCACCGGTATCACAGGCATCCAGCTCATCATACGCCGCACTCAATGCCTTGAAAAAATCCTCATGGGCAAACACACTTGTGTTGCAGTTCTTCTCAATATATGTACCAATGGCTCTGCACACTGCAGCACTGGCAACCTCACCTGAGTCATGGCCTCCAAGACCATCGCACACAACAAAACTGCGACAATCGTCACTCAAGCCGGCCATTGACGGATACATGCAATCCTCCTGATTGTCGCGTTTCCCAATTTCATGCATTGGGAGCACCCTAAGCTTATATTTCATATTACTATCTTATGTTTACTCCACACTACCATACAAATGCAGACACATATATATTGGGAGCATTCAAGAGCTAAAAGTAAAGAAACGAATTCTAGAATTTGTAAAAGTATACCAAACCATTCAAAAAGCGCACCAAACAGCCCGTTTTTTTCAAAAACAGAAAATTATTTCCCTTTTGTTATTGGTTTTTACCGAAAAATATATACCTTTGCAATCGCAAACAAATGCAAACGGAGCGGGATGTAGCTCAGCCCGGTTAGAGTACGCGTCTGGGGGGCGTGTGGTCGCTGGTTCGAATCCAGTCATCCCGACTTAGTTAAAGCCTTGATAGTCAAACGATTATCAAGGCTTTTTTTATTTTTATATCGTTTAGTAGAAATCGGGCGACCCGTTCGGCTCACATGCAAAATCTTGAGGGTACGCAAAAAAAATGTCGACCCATAAAAGAAAAAACAGAAGTATAATCCCCCCTACTTTTGCAGATGAACCAAACTTTCTCCTGCAAAAACTACAATCAATCACGCTCTGTTGAACTTCTCCTTTGCCTTCAGTTTCAAGGCACGCTTAATACGGCTACGTATGCGATGGAAAAGAAATATAAAAATAGAATACTCAACATCGGCTTTCGTCGCCACACAATAATATACAGCCAATTTGTACAACCTATCGACCTGAACACCAAACTGCTCAAAAGAACGCATGACAGCGCTTGTCGACGGCACCTTACCAAATCTCATACGGTTGATATCGGTCAAGGCGAATTTGTAATGGCCGTCGGACTCATCAAGATGGTAAAAGATATTGCTGGAATTGAAGTCGAGAGGCAAAATCCCTTTGGCATGGAGCGAGAATGTGAAATCCACAAAATCCTTACTCAGCCTAGCCTTTTCACAATCGGGCACAGCACCATTATATGCATTGCTCATAAGCTCATGCGGCATATACTCGGCAAAGAAATAACCGGTAGAGAACAAACCGCCCTTCATCACCTCGACATAGGCAACAGGACGTGGCGTGTCTACCCCGCTCTGCAACAGACGGCCGGCATACTCATAGGCACGCCGTGCCTTGCTCTTGCGCATATATGTATATGCTATGCGGTTTACAAAGTTCGGACGCTTATATATCTTTACCACATAGTCGTTCCCCTGCATTGCAATTTTCTCAACCACATTCCTGCGATGGCAGTATACCTTGTCGGCTACATAATCACCATTGACAACCTTCAGGATATCATTTTTCAAATGCTCAAATTCCGGATGTATGCGTACTCTTACTCTCATATCATATACAAAACTTTAACATAGTAAAAAGTTTTCTACACAAAGATAAGAAGTTAACATACAGAGTAAAGATATTTTATGTTAAAATAGCAAAACTACATGAAAAAGGGGCTATAAGGGCATAATAATGGTAAAAAAGCCCCATCCTAACCTTCCAAGCCTCACCCTAACCCTCTCCCAAAGAGAGGGAACTAATGGCCTCTGCTGGCCTTTTTATAGATTCATTGACTTTAGCCCCTATGGCGTCGACCTTCGGTTCACTACGTTCAGACGTGTTGTTGAGGGCTTGCCCGAAAAATGACAAACTACCTTTGGGTCAACACCTATATTATTGCTTAAAATTTTTCCTCTGCTATTAACCCTGTTGATTTTTCGTTCGCTCACTACAAAAGTTAAAACAAGTTTTACTTTCGTTCGCTTAACTGAAAAATTCGCTTACTCGCAGCTTTTGCTCTCAACCTTAATCGTTCACTTGTATTCTTAATCAAGTCTTTCTTTATTGTTCTTTCAGCGCGTGAAAGAACCAAAACGCCCGGCACAGAGTTCTGCAGTCGAATGAAGCTTTGTTCGTGAGTACGTAGACATCACTCAGTCGCTTCATTC
>JAFZFM010000204.1 GCA_017555865.1 Bacteroidaceae bacterium | reverse complement strand
TATACCATACAATTTGCCAAGTATACGCTCCTTCATCTCACCGGTAGCCTTATTGGTGAATGTAACAGCAAGAATCCTCCTGTATACTGTAGGGTCTTCAATCAACAGTTTCATATACTCCAGAGCCAATGTGAATGTCTTGCCCGAACCGGCTGAAGCTCTGTATATTTTCAATGTCTTTTCCATAACATGTTTATTATCCAATCTCTACCGAACTCTTTCCGAGCCCTTTCTTTACAACGTTAATTTTTACAGGAATCTGCTCAAGCATTTCGGACAGGTGTGAGATTACACCTATCTTTCTTCCTTGGTGCTGCAGTCCCTCAAGTGCCCTCATTGCTGTTTTCAAGGTTTCGCTGTCGAGTGAACCGAATCCCTCGTCAATGAACAGAGTCTCGATACTCATTCTGTTCGAAGATATTGAGGATAGGGCCAGGGATAGGGCCAGTGATACAAGAAATGTCTCTCCGCCCGACAATGAATGTACCGAACGTCCGGTTGACATAACATCAAGGTCAATAACCTTGATGGCAAGTTTGTCGTGCGTAATTCTCTCAAGGCGATAGCGTGGGGCAATCTCCTTCAAATGTCCGTTAGCCACATTAAGCAGGATATCAAGTGTATATCCCTGGACCAGACGCATGAGTTTATCACCCTTTTGCGAGCCTAACACTGTGTTCAGCGAGTTCCATGCAACTGCTGTTTTTCTTTTCTCTTCATACTCCTCCTTGTATTGGCTGAAAAGCCTGTTGTTCTCCTCGTCCTTTATTAATGCTGCGGTAAGTTTGCCAATCTCATCAAAAGTCGCGCTCTGCTGTTCATCAATCTTTTGCAATGCCATTACAAGCACAGACATGTTCTCTTCGGGCAAAGGTCTAGATTCCGACATCTGATGTTCCTCTATATTGCGTTTCCTTTCAGTAACCTTTGTACTTGCGGCTGCAACATTGTTGCGAAGCTGCTCAAGCATTGTGCGCATATTCATTATTTCGGCAGCACTTACATTAATAAGCATTTCAAGTTGCTCGGCCGATATGTCATTACGTGTTTTCAGATACTCGTCAATTTTTGTCTGCAAACTGTCGCAAATTTTACGGTTATTGTCAAGAGTGTTCTCCTTTTCTGCGATAAGCCCTTCGAGTCTCTTGCATTCGATGGCTGCCGAGTTGCGTTTTTCCACAGCATGTGAAAAATTTCTGTTTGCAGTTTCAACAAGTTCGTTGCAATACTCCTGCATTTTCTTTGCCGAAGCAAATTCACCTCTCAATTCCGATAAGACTCTTTCGGCCTTAGTGTACTCCTCTTGGGTCTTGCCATGCAGTTCCTTTTTCTCATCAATCGTCTTTTCAATCTCGTCGAGACGCCTGCAATGCATAAGTAAGTTGTTTTCATTTATTTCCTTCTCTTTACTTATGTGCAACATACGCTCTCGGTTTCCTGTATATGTTGCCGAAAGGGTTGTGAGGAACTCCGTTACATTCTCTTTTTCCAGCAGTTCCGCAGGATTCTCTATACCTTGCAGATAGGCAATATTCTTTTCCTTGTAATTCTCAATAGCTTTTGAATGAATCTCAATTGCACTCTGCAGTCTGTCTATTTCACTCTTGCTATCCGACACGTTTCCGGTCAAATGTTCTATCAGTTGCCTGTTTGTTTTCTTTGCCTTTTCAAGTTCTTTTTCCTCCAGAATATTGAGCGCAATACCTATGATTTCATGCTTACGGCTACCGCACACAGGGCAGGGCTCACCCTCTACCAACTTGCTGCGTAAGGCTGCAATCTCGCTTGACATTGTATTGTTCAGCACTTCTTCCTTCTTCTTTGCCTGCAACAATTGCTCCTCAAACTCTTTCAATAACCTTTGTGCTGTAACAAGCGATTGTGACTTTGTTTTTATACAGAACTGTTCATTACTGCTTGCTGCAATATTCGCGATTATACTCGGGAACATAGGCAATGCAGTTTCGTAAGATATGTTCTTATGAAGCCAATCTGCAATTTTTTCTTCCTCGTTCCTGAGAGCAGATTGCAAATCCTTGCATTTTCTGATATTGAACGTACTTACACCACGCTCTTTTTCAATGACAGCAAATTCCTCTTTCTGCTCGGCAATCCTTTTTGCAATAGCCGATACTGTTTCTTCCTGACGTCCGGTCTCCAATATGCGGGGTTGCATTGTCGCATTGATTCCCCCCGCCTTTTCCTGCTCTGCAGTAGCTGATATCAGTTTTTGGGAGAGTTCATCCAAGCGTAATTTTCCCTGTTCAAGTTCTTTTTTGGATAAAGCAATCTCCTTACCCGAAACCTCCATCTGCTTTTTTGCGCCTGCAAGGGTAGTGTAGTTGTCACGAATATCTTGAATACTATCGATTTTCTCCAATTGAGCAACAACATGTTTACTGGCCTGTTGCTTTTCATTGGCCGCTGCAAGTTCATTCTCCGCTGCGAGCAAGTCGGCAGTAAGGCGCTCGAGACGCCGAATCCACTCGATCTTTGCAACTATTGACTTTTTCTTCTCTTCGCCCTCCCTATGGGTACGTTGCAGATTTTCCTTCTCTTTCAACAGCTCTTCAAGTTGCTCTGCTGTCAATATCACAAGTCCCTGTTTCTTCTCTTCGATTATATCAAGTTGCCTTTTAGCCTCGGTATATCGCCTGTATATTTCTGCCGATATGGCACTGTACACCTCTGTTCCGCTAAGTCTTTCGAGGATAGTGGCCTTTTCGCTCTCTTCGGCTTTTAGAAATGCAGCAAAATTACCTTGTGCCAGAAGTACCGCACGTGTAAACTGATCAAAAGACAATCCTGTCAGTTCCGGAATCAACTGTTTATGGCTCTTGGCTGTCAGACGTGTATACTCACCAGTAGTCTTGTCCTCAAGATCATAGGAGTTGTCTCTGAAAGCGCCATCGGGTTTGTCATGGGCACGCGATACACTCCATCGCACGCGGTATTCGTGACCGTTGACTGCAAGAAACTCAACTTCGGCCCATCCCTCATGCGTACCACGTCGCAGGATTGTCCTTGCATTGTCTTCGGCTACGGTCTTTCCACCTTTTTTCTCTATGACAGTGCTGTTTTTGATGTTTTCCAATCGTGGAGAGGTCTCGTAGAGTGCAATGCACATAGCATCGAGAATTGTAGACTTACCGGCACCGGTTGTTCCTGTTATGGCAAATATTCCTGCCGACCGCAATGGTTCATTACGGAAATCTACTTCAAAATTACCCTCAAGCGAGGCCAGGTTACGGCCTCTTATAGCCAATATTCTCATACTCCTATCTCTTTCATCACTTCGTTAAGCAAAAGTTCTATCTCGCTTGACATCTCCTCACCATTATTATTGTTGCGGAAAATCTCCTTTATAAGTTCATTCGGATCCATTTTCTTGAAATCCTCGTATGTAACAGGAGTCGCACCAGCCGGTTGGCTTATGTTACTTACAGCCTCAATTCGTGCCAGGCGTACAGATTTTCCCTCCAACGCCTCTTCAATGCGGCGGCGCATGTCAGGTTCAACTGTTGTCACAAGTACTCTTACTTCTAGGAACGATGAACGTTCATCCACTTTCCCGTCAGGTAAAGAAAGCAGTTCTTCAATGACAGTTTCCATAGGTTGCGGAGCTGATGGTATACTCAATAATTTTACTGGTGTGTCGAATTCTATTTTCTCAACCACACATTCCCCGTTGGATATTACAACTTCAGTAACACTCTGTCTGTTCTTTCTTTCGGCAAATGACATTGGTAATGGCGCACCCGAATAACGGACATTCTCGCGGCATGCGACTCTTTGCTCCCTATGCAGGTGCCCTAGCGCAGTGTATGCGATTCCTTTTTGTACAAAGGTGGCATCAATGCCATCCATGCCACCAATAACTATATGTTCCGATGAATCGCCTACCGACACCTCAGCGCCCGAAGCCTGCAGATGTCCCATTGCAATAACAGTGGTATGCCCCATTGCGACGGCACGTCGGTAGAGTTCACTATATACCATTGCCACTCCTTGGCTGTAGCTCTCGGCTGCCGGATAATCGTTGTGGCGCAAATATGGAACTGCAAGACAACATGCATTATCCTTTAGAGGAACAATCATTCTGTCGTAATCAATTTCACCATTCCTATAATGGACAATTCCCGACACAGTCACATTGAAAACCTTAAGCATTGGATCGGGGGCCTCAAGTCTGGCAGCAGAATCATGGTTGCCGGCAGTGACTACCACCTGCAAACCGGGATTTTCACTTGTAACTCTTGTAAGGAAATGGTAGAACATCCTTTGTGCCTCGGCCGATGGATTGGGAGAGTCAAAGACATCGCCTGCAATAAGCAAGACATCGGTTTCACGTTGCTTTATAACATTACATAACCAGTCAAGGAAACATGCATGTTCCTTGACTCTGTCAAACCCATAGAAAGTTTGCCCTAAATGCCAATCGGCTGTGTGGATAATCTTCATAATCAAAAACAGGAAAACATTCTGCTAATATAGAAAAAAAAGCATAAAATTCAAAAAAAACATCACTCCTCGGCTTTGCAAAAGATGACTATTTGCTTTTGACAAGCGTTACAGCTATTTTTGCAAAAGAAACTTATTACTCTATGAAAATAGAAAAGGCTACACATGAGGATATTCCTGTTCTGATGGAGATTTTTGAAGCGGCAAAATGTATTATGCGTGCAAGCGGCAACAACAAGCAATGGGGTAGCGGATATCCTTCGCCGCAGATTGTGAAACACGACATCGATACCGGTGTCTGCTATGTTATGCGCGATGACAGCAACAGGATTATCGCCACCATGGCATTTATTCCCGGACCGGACAATACTTATGCCACAATATACGACGGTGAATGGCTAAACAACGACAGTTACCATGTGATACATCGCATTGCAACAGCGCAGACCGGGAATGGTATTGCCCGCCGAATGTTGGATTGGGCATTTGAGCAGTGCAACAACATACGAATTGACACACATAGCGACAATTGTATAATGCACCATATTCTTAAAAAATACGGTTTCACCTATTGTGGGACAATATTGCTCAACAATGGCGAGCCGCGCGACGCATTCCAATTTACAAAGTAGAGTATTATTACCATAACAGTTTTTTTCTTAACAAAGTATAAAAACAGCATATCTGTTGTCATAAATTATCATCTTTTTGCAATAGTGACCCTCTTTTTGGTTAATTTTGCAAAATATTGCAATATGGTTTCATTCTGTCGTTTAAAACAAACGGCTTAGGTGTGGAATTTGCAACTGCATGAACAAAACCATCTTAATATAAACAATTATGAAAATCAACATCAAGAAGCTTCTGCTGCTTGCCCTGGTCGTTATAATGGCCATACCGGCATTGGCAAAAAGCGACAAGAAGGAGTTGCCTGTAGACCCAAGTATAAGGATAGGCAAACTCAAGAACGGATTGACCTATTACATCCGTAAGAACAACAACCCCGAGAACATTGTGAACTTCTACATTGCACAGAAGGTAGGTTCAATCCAGGAGGAGGAACACCAGCGCGGACTTGCACACTTCCTTGAGCACATGTGCTTTAACGGAACCGAGCATTTCCCGGGCAAATCACTCATCAACTATCTCGAGAGCATTGGTGTGAAGTTCGGTGCCGACCTCAATGCCTACACATCTATTGACGAGACTGTCTACAATATAGACAATGTTCCCGTGAACATCGAGGGTGCGATAGATTCATGTCTTTGGATTCTTCATGACTGGGCCGATGGTCTTATCCTTGACCACAACGAGATTGACAAGGAACGTGGTGTGATACACGAGGAGTGGCGTGGACGTAACAGCGCAATGATGCGTATGCAAGAGCGCATGCTCGCCGACATATTCCCCGGCAACAAGTATGGTACACGTCTACCTATCGGTATCATGGAAGTTGTCGACAGTTTCCCATACCAGGCTTTGCGCGACTACTACGAGAAATGGTATCGTCCAGACCTTCAGGGTATCATCATTGTAGGCGACATCGACGTTGACCAGATGGAGAAGAAGGTGAAGAAAATCTTCAAGAAGATAAAGAAAGCCAAGAAGCCTGCCGAACGCATATATTACCCCGTTGAAGACAACGAAGAGATGATTTTCTCGCAGCAGATTGACAAGGAACAGCAGAACTACATTCTGCAGTTGATGTACAAGCACGACGCGGCTCCACGCGAAATGCGCAACACAAAGGAGTATATCCGCGAGAACCTTGTACGCTCATTTGCAATGAGCATGCTCAACATGCGTTTCAGCGAGATTATGACAAAGGAAAACCCTCCTTACATGCGTGCCGGCGTCGGATTCAGTGACTTTGGTACCTCACAGACCAAGAAGGCATTCAACGTGTCGGTTACATGCAAGGCCGAGCAAGCAGTTCAGGCAATCCCAATGGTGTTTACCGAGGTTGAACGCGCACGCCGCTTTGGTTTTACAGAGCCTGAACTTAAACGCATAAAAGACAATATGCTTGCAGGAATGGACGCATGGTATGCCGAGCGTGACAAGCGCACAAGCGACTACTACATACAGAACTGTATACGTCATTTCCTTGACAACACCGACATGATGGCCCCTGAGATGGAGTACAACATGTCTGTCGAGATGATAAAGTCAATAACTCTTGACGAAATCAATGCAGTGCTTCCTGCTCTGCACCGCAAGGACAACCGTGTGGTTGTTTCATACGCTCCCGAGAAGGAGGGTATGACATATCCCGGCAAACAGGATATTGAGATGTTGTTATCCATGATAGAGAATGCAAGAATTTCGGCATATGAGGACAACGAAGTAGATGCACCATTGCTTGCTGAGATTCCACAGGGTGGCAAGGTTGTAAGCACCGAAGAGGGTAAATGGGGTTCAACTATATGGACACTCTCAAATGGTATCAAGGTTGTACTCAAGCAGACCGACTTCCAGGCCGACCGTCTGTCGGTAGAAGGCTACAAGATTGGAGGTACAAACCGTTACCCCGACAGCGAGTACATCAATGTTTCTATGTTGTCAGCCCTATCGGGTATTGGTGGCTTCGGTGTTTTCGACAACACACAGCTCAACAAGAAGATGGCCGGAAGCACAGCTTCGGCAAGCGTAGGCAGCAGTGCATTGTATGATTACATCAATGGTGGCTGCTCACTAAAGGATGCTGAGGATATGTTCAAGCTCATGTACCTTAAGTATACATCTCCACGCAAAGACATGAAGGCATACGAATCTTTCACTACACGTATGAGAAACAACCTTAAGGACAGAAACCTCAACCCAAGAACAGCCTTGAGCGATACAATGAGAGTGGCAATGTACAGCAATCACCCACGCACAAGGCCACTGCTTGCAAGCGACATCGACAATATTGACTACGACAGAGTTCTTGAGATATATAAGGAGCGTACAAGCGATGCAACAGGCTTTATGTTCTTTATTGTGGGTAACTTCAACCACGACAGCATAAAACCACTTGTGGAGCAGTACATTGGTGCATTGCCATGTAACGGTCGTGTAGAAGAGATAGTTCAGACATCAGTTGAAATGCGTAAAGGAGTATACCGCAACAACTTCAAGAACAAGATGGAAAACCCAAGCGGTACAGAGGTGATTATATATTCCGGTGAAATAGACCCTGTATTGAAGAACCGCGTCGTCATGAGTTTCCTTGACCAGATTCTCGATATCGTATATACCGAGGAGGTACGCGAGAAAGAGGGTGGTACATACGGTGTTGGCGTAAGTGCTTCTGTTACCCGCAAGCCAAAAGGCGAATTCAGCCTGACAATAAACTTTGGCATGGCGCCCGAGCGTCGCGAGGAACTTGCAGCAATCATCACACGCGAATTCGAGAAGATGGCTGCAAATGGCCCAGCCGAGGAACATGTAGAAAAGGTACGCAGCTACATGCTCAAGAGCTTTGAGGAAAGCCAGAAGAAGAACGCTGCATGGATGAGCTGGCTGAACAACTTCTATTTCGAAGGCGAGGACAGCCACGACGGATATGACACACTTATCAAGAGCATTACAAAAGAGGATATACGCAAGATGGCCGAATACATCATTGCGCAGGGCAACTTCATAGAGGTAAGTATGGTGCCTGCTGAATAAGCTATCCCTATTTTAACAATAAAGCACAGTATTGGAGCTCCAATACTGTGCTTTTGTTTTAGAACGCAACTCCAAGCCTTACTCCAAAGTTGTTCAATATATCCTGTTTATAGGTCATCACGTTGCATTTGTTCGTGGCAAAACTATAGTAAAGTGCCATGTGGAATCCTATACTGTTTGGCCATGGATACCAATTGAAACCCACCTCGGGTGACATGAAGAAGCCCCACTTGTCGCTGCTTCGCTGAAATATATAATAATAATTGTTGAATTCGGAGTAGCAGACTCCCAACTTCATTCCTGCGTATGGCTGAAAGTCACTCTCTATAAACCTGTAGCGTACAAGCGCACCAAAAGGCATTGTGAACATCTGGTGTTGTTGGTCGGTATTGAGCGAAAGAGTAGGGCTCAAATGCAATGTGCGTCGCGAAAAATACTCGTTATTGGTGTGGAAACTGAGGAATGCGCCTACGGCAATATCCTGAGTTATATAGTAACCGCCTTCAAAATTCATACCCCAACCGCTGACCTCATTTGAGAAATTGTTTCCCAACGGCACATTCAACTGCCAGTCGATATTGTAATAACTGTCTAGAGAAATCTGGGCTTTACCAACCGACGGAACTCCTAAAACTGTTACGAAGAGCAGGGTATGGAATAAATTACGTACACGTTTCATATTTGTTGAATATTAAATTTGTTTAGAACTGTTTTTTTAGATATGGAGATTGTGCAAAGGCCTGCTCAATGGCATTCATAGTCCGAGAGAGACTCAGGTTGTTGCCGTTGAGAATTCCGCTTATATATGAGTTCCACACAACCGTCAACTTGTTACTCTGCATGGATGGTGTCATAGCATTCACAAGTTCTGCAATAATGGAACCGGTGCTGTAGCTATATGTAAAGGTATAAGGGTAGTACCATCCCCATCCGCCCCAATTCCAGTAACCGGGATAACTGTTCCACCATGGCCCCGGGCCAAATGAGGTGAAGTAGTATGTATTGTTTATATAGCTCAACTGTAGTACCAGATCGGCATTGTTCTCGTCATTGACAGCAATATAGCCAACACTTTGCAATTTGGCAATGTAAGCGTCTACAATCTTCTGCGAATTGCTGTTGTTCCAATAAACCGGCTTGTCGTTATTGTCAATGATGAGAATACTGTCGATGACATAGAATGTTTCGAAAGTATTGAAATCGGTACCCGAATCGTAATTGGTATACACAAGATAATCATTGTCCAGTCTGTCGGTATCGGGGTCTTTCTGACAAGCGGTGCAAAGCATGCAAAGCACAACGAACGATAAAAGAGAAGTCTTTTTCATAACAGGGATTTTAAACGGTTATATAAAATCATTTTTTAATTGTCAACTTGTGGGATGGGTTGCTGCTTGCCGGTTTTCCTACACTGTCTACTTTTACCAGCGAACTATCCTTCTGCATTCTGAAACGCATTGTTGGATATTCGTTTGCCGATACCAGTTCCAGGAATGTCACCGTGCTGTCACCGCTCATTCCCATAATGATGATAGCCTCGCCATTGTCAGTTTGCGTAACAAGCCCTTCATCCACATAATCGGTAGTTATGCTGTAGGTGCCGTCGTCGTTAAGGCTTATGGTCCTGAATGCAAGAACAACATTACCCAAGGC
>JAFZFM010000203.1 GCA_017555865.1 Bacteroidaceae bacterium | reverse complement strand
TTCAATCTGATTTTGGTCGCTTTAATTGTGTTTTTATCCTCTTTTCTTGCGGTTGCATGTACTGCGTTTCATTTTCTGGCTTTATGGATGTTCCAGGTGTGGAAAAATGACAAAATGAAAATGTAAAAACAAGTCTTGTACTTTCTATTCAAAATGTGGCGAATGGCTGTGTATTTCTTTACATACCAATGTGTGTTGTAATGTTTCGGTGTCTTTTATAATGCTACTACGCTTTTTCGCTCTTTTTAACTGGTATAAAGTTTTAATTTTATACTTTTTTGCCTATATTTGCGAATGATTTTTGCAGTATTGTGCACTTGTTCCATTTACGTTGAATCCGCTTTGGATAAAAGTCAGTATAAATGAGCATAGTGACTATGATACGGCAATCAATGCTTGCTTTTTGTCAAAGTCGTATTCGCTTTTTTGAGTACTGTTTTTACATTGGCTATGCATTGTTGAGTGGAATATTTATTAACTTTTTAATTTTTATTTTATGTTTGAAGGACATCCTAAAGGTCTTTGGGCGTTAGCCCTTGCCAACACTGGTGAGCGTTTCGGCTATTACACTATGTTGGCTGTGTTCCTGTTCTTTTTGCAGGATAACTTCGGTTTCTCTATGGGAACCTCAAGTACAATCCAGGCTACTTTCCTGGGCGTAGTTTATTTTGTGCCTCTTTTTGGTGGTATGCTTGCCGACAAGTTCGGTTTCGGTAAAATGGTAACAACCGGTATCTTCGTAATGTTCTTGGGTTACCTGTTGCTTGCTTTGCCACTCGGTGCCGGTAGCATGGCTCTTGGAGTAATGGTGCTTGCGCTTTTGTTTGTTTGTGTTGGTACAGGTCTCTTTAAAGGTAACCTGCAGGTGCTTGTAGGTAACTTGTACGACGATCCCAAGTATTCGGCAAAACGCGACGAGGGTTTCAGTATCTTCTACATGGCTATCAACATCGGTTCAATGTTTGCTGCAGCAGCTGCTCTTAGCATTATGGCATGGGTGCAGGCCGATTACAGCATCAGCAAGGCCGATTCATATCACTTTGCATTTGCGGTAGCATGTGTGTCATTGATTATTTCAATCATCATCTACTACGCATTCCGTGGTACATTTGCTCATGCCGACCGTGCAAAGGTTGCAGTAAAGGGTGCTACCGAGGTGGTTGAGGAGAAGTTGACTCCTGCTCAGACAAAAGAGAGAATCATTTGTCTTTGCCTTGTATTCGCGGTAGTAATCTTCTTCTGGATGGCGTTCCACCAGAACGGTATCACAATGAACCAGTTCGCACGTGAGTACACAGCTACTTCAGAGAGCGGTTTCATGAGCCTTTTCCTCAGCGGTTCATTCAGCTTTACCGATATGAGAAGTATATGGAACCTTGTGTTGATTATCCTTATTGTTTATGGTGTTCTTAATATCTTCCAGTCAAAGACATTGAAGGGCAAGCTTATTGCTGCAGTGTTGTTCTTGGCTGCAGGTGGTGCTCTTGCGTATCGTGCAATGCACGTTACAGGTTCTGTTGGCGTTGAAGCTCCTATCTTCCAGCAGTTCAATCCTTGCTTTGTTGTAGCGTTGACTCCAATCATCATGTTGGTGTTCAGTTCTCTTGCAAAGAAAGGTAAAGAGCCTTCTTCTCCAATGAAGATTGGTCTTGGTATGCTTGTTGCAGCTGTTGCATTCGTTATTCTTATGGTTGGTTCTTGGAACCTTCCTGTACAGGCAGAGCAGTTGGCTAACATTGAGGCTGGTACAGCAACATTGGTTTCTCCAAACTGGCTCATCAGCACATATCTTGTGTTGACAGTTGCCGAGTTGTTGCTCTCTCCAATCGGTATTTCATTTGTAAGTAAGGTTGCTCCTCCAAAGTACAAGGGTATGATGATGGGTGGCTGGTTCGTAGCTACTGCTATCGGTAACTTCCTCATCTCAATCCCAGGTCTTTTGTGGGGTATGGAGTTGTACATTGTATGGGGTGTACTCATTGCAGTATGTCTTGTATCTGCACTCTTCATCTTTACAATCCTCAAGCGTCTCGAGGCTGTTGCAAAGTAATCGACAAGTTGAGAAAATACAAATTTACGAGGAGATGTCCGCATGGATGTCTCCTTGTTGTTTATGTATGATTATGAATTTATCAAAAAAAATGTTATAGCGGTTGTATTTATAATTTCTTTTCATAAATTTGTAAACGAGGTGGCAAATACAATCGCTATGAGATGAAATACGTTGCACTTTCCAATGAAAAGAGATACAGCCTTCCGTTCTATCTTGCAATGGAGGAGTATATTGCACGGGAATTTCCTGTGCAGGACTATTTTTTCATGTGGCAAGTAGCCCCGACAGTTATCTTTGGACGTAACCAACTGCTTGAGAAAGAGGTTGATGTGGAGTTCTGCAAGAACAATGGTATAGAATTCTATCGTCGCAAGAGTGGTGGTGGTTGCGTCTATGCCGACGAGGGCAACATCATGCTCTCATACATTACTCCCGAAACTAATGTAAACTTTACTTTCAACCGCTATATGCTCATGGTAGAGCATGCTTTGCAACATCTTGGCATTGATGCAAGGACAACAGGGCGTAACGATATTCTTATCGATGGCAGAAAGGTTTCGGGAAATGCCTTCTATCACCTTCCTAAGTGCAGTATAGTACACGGAACAATGCTATATGACACCGATGTCAATTCTATGGCAAATGCAACAACCCCGTCTGCTTCAAAACTCAAGAGCAAAGGTGTTGAGTCGGTTCGCCAGCGTGTCACGACAATAAAAGAACATATCTCCATTACTCTTGATGACTTCAAGAAATCATTGCGCGAATCACTTTGTAATGATACTGTCGTTTTGAACGATAATGATGTCATGGCTATAGAAGAACTCTCACGTGAGTACTATAGCCATGAATTCATCTATGGGAACAACCCTGCATGTACATATTCGTCGGTAGCAAGATACGACGGTGTGGGAGAACTCAGACTTCTGCTCGAAATAAAGGAGAATATCATACGCCGTGCCAATCTGTCGGGCGACTTCTTTATAATCGGGGATATTGATGATGTGTTGTTGTCGAAGTTGAAGAATGTCCCTTATACCCGCGCTGCAGTAGAGGAGGCCGTTGCCGGAATCGATTTCGGTGCGTTGATCATGAACTTGAATAAAGAACAACTTATAAACTTATTTTTTAACTGACCTATGGAGAATAAAAGAACCTGTCTTTATGACAAACATGTGGCGCTGGGCGCTCTTGTCAGCCCTTTCGGTGGTTTTGATATGCCTATCCAGTATACGAACATAGTAGATGAACATAACGCAGTGCGTCAAGCATGTGGAGTGTTCGATGTCTCGCATATGGGCGAGGTTCTTGTAACCGGTGCCGATAGTGAAAAATTCGTGAACTACATCTTTACCAACGATATAACCAATGCTCCCGATGGTAAGATTTACTATGGTATGATGTGTCACCCTACAGGTGGCGTTGTCGACGACTTGCTTGTATATAAGATGGCCGACAAACGTTATTTCCTTGTAATCAATGCCTCAAATATAGACAAGGATGTAGCCTGGATTACCGAGCATGCCAGGAACTTTGATGTTGTTGTAGAGAATCAGAGTGAAAAGTACGGCGAGGTTGCGGTGCAGGGGCCGTCTACCGAGGGGATTGTTGAACGTATTCTTGGAATCCCATGCAGTGAACTTGCCTTCTATACATGCAAGGAGATTGAGTGTGACGGCGAAACCATAATAATCAGCCGCACAGGATATACCGGTGAGGATGGCTTTGAGATTTATGGCTCACATGAGTATATAAACAAGGTTTGGGATAAACTCATTGCAAGTGGCGAGGTCAAACCTTGTGGTTTGGGTTGTCGCGATACATTGCGCTTCGAAGTGGGATTGCCTCTTTATGGCGATGAACTTACCGATGAGATAACTCCGCTTGAGGCCGGTTTGGGAATATTCGTAAAGTTGGATAAGGATTTTATTGGCAAGGAGGCACTTGCTGCACAAAAGGCCGAGGGGTTGAAACGCAAGATTGTAGGCATTGAATTGCGCGACAAGGCTATTCCGCGCCATGGCTACGAGGTAGAGGCCGACGGTAAGGTTATAGGCGTTGTCACCACCGGATATAACTCTATTTCAACCGGCAAGAGCGTGTGCATGGCAATGCTTGATATCGAATATGCAAAGATGGATACCGAGGTGGCAGTACGCATTCGCAAGAAGGTGTTCCCAGGCTTTGTGACAAAGAAACGCTTCTACGACAAAAATTACAAAAAATAAAGAACAACTTAAAAACTTAATAACTAACCAAAACAATTTTATTATGAGCAAGATTATTGAAGGACTCTTCTATGCAGAGTCACATGAGTATGTTAGAGTTGAAGGCGAATATGGCTATATCGGTATAACAGATTATGCTCAGCACGAACTTGGCAATGTGGTTTATGTAGATATGCCGGATGTTGACGATGAGGTTACTGCAGGCGAGGATTTTGGTGCAGTGGAGAGTGTAAAGGCTGCGAGCGACCTTATTTCTCCTGTGAGCGGTACTGTTGTTGAAGTAAATGAGGCACTCAACGATAATCCCGAACTTGTGAACAGCGACCCATATGAGAATTGGATTATCAAGGTGCAGCTCAGCGACGCTTCGGAGACTGCAAATCTGATGGGTGCAGACGCATATAAAACATTTATCAACGAATAATATGCAAATGAAATATTTTCCTCATACCCAAGACGATATTCAGCAAATGCTTGCTGTTGCCGGCGTAGGTTCATTGGATGAACTCTATGGCGAGATACCGCAGCAACTGCAGTTTGATCGTGAATTTGCTCTCCCCGAGGCTATGTCCGAGGTGGAGATACGCCGGTTCTTTGAAGAACTTGGCAAGAAGAATTCGCAGCTTGTATGCTTTGCCGGCGCCGGAGTAGAGGACCATTATTCACCTTCTGTAATAGCTCCTCTCTTGTCGCGTGGCGAGTTCCTTACAGCATATACACCTTACCAACCCGAGATATCGCAAGGTACATTGCAGTATATTTTTGAGTATCAGTCAATGATTTGCGAACTTACAGGTATGGATGTTACCAATGCCTCTATGTACGACGGAACAACAGCTACAGCCGAAGCCATGATGATGTGTGTATCAATTGCCAAAAAACGTAACAAGATACTCATTTCAGCAACCATGGATCCTAAGGTGCGCCGTGTAGTGGAGAGCTATGCGGGATACCAGGGAGTTATTGTAGAAACAGTTCCCGAAAAGGATGGCGTGACCGACCTTGCAGTTCTTGAGCAGAAACTTGCAGCCAATGATGTTGCCGGAGTTATACTTGCGCAACCCAACTTCTATGGAATAGTCGAGGACTATACAGGTGTTGCCGATATGTGTCATGCTGCAAAAGCTATGTTTGTGATGAATGCAAAACCATCGGCTCTTGCAGTGTTGAAATCGCCTGCAGAGTGGGGCGCAGACATTGCTTGTGGCGATGCCCAGTCACTTGGTATTCCAATGTGTTATGGCGGACCGTATGTTGGTTTTCTTGCATGTATGAATGCCAATGTGCGCAAACTTCCCGGACGTATTGTTGGTGCAACAACCGACGTGGATGGCAAACGTGCATTTGTACTTACTTTGCAGGCTCGTGAACAGCATATACGCCGTGAAAAAGCCAATAGTAATATCTGTTCCAATCAGTCGCTTATGGCATTGTATGTAACTGTGTACATGTCTGTTATGGGACAGCAGGGCTTGACCGAAGCTTGTAGCCTCTCATACAGCGGTGCTCACTATCTTGCCCAGCAATTAGTGGCTACAGACAAGTGTGCAATGGTGTATGACAAGCCTTTCTTCAACGAATTTGCAATAAGGACATCGGTGCCTGTAGCAAAGGTTCTTGAAACGCTTGCTGCAAACGGCATTCTTGGCGGAGTGCGCATTGCCGACGATATGTTGCTTGTCTGTGTTACCGAGCAACGTACAAAGGCCGAAATGGACAGAATGGTTGAAATTGTGAACGCTTTATAATATAAGGAGGAAATACTATGATACGCAATTACGATAAATTGATATTTGAACTCTCAAAGGAGGGTCGTGCGGGGTATTCTCTTCCCAAGAATGAACTTAAGGAGAAATGTTGTATCTGTCAGTTGCCCGATAATCTCAAACGTGCAACTGTACCCCAACTTCCACAGGTTACGGAGTTTGATGTTGTACGTCATTACACCAATCTCTCTAACAAGAATTTTGGTGTCGATACAGGCTTCTATCCTCTTGGTAGTTGTACAATGAAGTACAATCCAAGACTGAATGAGGAGATTGCTGCAATGCCGGCATTTGCAGGATTGCACCCCGAAACGCCGGTTGCATTGTCGCAAGGAGCGCTTGAGGTTTATTATAATCTGGCAGCGTCACTTTCCGAGATAAGCGGATTGTCGGCATTTACCCTAAATCCGTATGCCGGTGCACATGGCGAGCTTACCGGTCTTATGATCATGAGGGCTTATCATCAGCAGCGTGGCGATACAAAGAGAACAAAGGTTATTGTCCCCGATAGTGCCCATGGAACAAATCCTGCAAGTGCTGCGGTCTGTGGTCTGCAGATAGTTGAGGTAAAATCAACTGCCAACGGAACTGTGGATGTCGAGGATTTGAAACCTCTGCTTGATGATACAGTTGCAGGTATCATGATGACCAACCCCAATACGCTTGGTATCTTTGAAACAGAGATTCCCGAAATCGCACGTCTGGTACACGAGTGTGGTGGTCTGTTATATTACGATGGCGCCAACCTTAATGCAGTGCTTGGCAAATGCCGTCCCGGTGATATGGGGTTCGATATTATGCATATAAACCTTCACAAGACATTCTCAACACCACACGGTGGAGGTGGTCCTGGAGATGGTCCTGTTGGAGTGCGTGCCGGCCTTGAACATCTGTTGCCAAACCCACAGGTGAAGAAAAACGAAAGTGGTGAATTCTATATCGATACCGATGAAAAGTCGGCTGGATATGTATCGAATTTTCTCGGTAATTTCGGTGTGCTGCTGCGTGCATATACATACATCCTTACACTTGGTAGGGAGAATGTGAAAATGGTGGGTCCTTTGGCGGTACTTAATGCAAACTATGTAAAAGAGTCGCTAAAGAATGAATACTATCTGCCAATAGAGGGTATATGCAAGCATGAATTCGTTTTCGACGGTCTTGCCGACAAATCAACAGGTGTCACAACGCTTGATATTGCCAAGCGCCTGCTCGATTACGGCTATCATGCTCCTACAATATATTTTCCTCTCCTGTTCCATCAGAGTATAATGATTGAACCTACAGAGACCGAAAGTAAGGAGACGCTCGACGAGTTCATTGCTGTTATGAAACTGGTAGCCAAGGAGGCGATAGAGAATCCCGATGTTGTGAAGAATGCTCCTCACAGCACGCCTGTACGCCGTCTTGACGAAACAACTGCAGCGCGTTTCCCCAAAACGACCTATAAACAATTAAAAGGATAATGAATTATGTGTGATATGTCGGCTGTGTTCTTAAAGCACTCGGAGCACAGCCGATATATTGACTTTTACCAACTCTTTTTTGTAGAGTAATATTTTTTCTTATATTTTTTATTTATACCTTTGTGAAACAAATGCCGAATTAGCTCAGTTGGTAGAGCAACTCATTCGTAATGAGTAGGTCTGGGGTTCGAGTCCCCAACTCGGCTCTGTAGAATCCGGAGATATCCGGATTTCTATATTTTTAGGAGCGTTTTCTCGTCTGTATGCATCTCAATACAACCGTCCAGGAATATTGCCATTGCAATATCCTTATCCTTTTCTCCTGTCCCAAAATCAAAGTCAACCCTGTTTTCGAATTTTACAGGAAACTCTCCATTGAAACCAAAAGTAGAGTAGTAATCCCTTAATCCTTTATTTGCGGGTATAGTCAGAATTGCTGAAAAACCACGTTCTTTTGCCTCTTTAATAGCGCCTTCTATGAGCAAGGAGGCATAACCTTTACCACGTTCTTTTGGGCTTGTTGCAACTGCGTATATATAAGCGACCTTGTAATCCTTTATGGTGAATGGTATGATATGCAGCATGGATATGAGATGTTCTTTGTGTTCTATGCTCAGTACATTCCCAATGCAGTAAAAATTATCCATATAAGTGTTTATGAACTCATCGCTGTCACCGAAAACCTCTTTCCATAGTGCAGCTATCTCTTTTTTTCTGTTTTCTTCACTCATTTGAGTCTGTTTTGCGCTAAAATAAACCTTTTATTCCTGCTGAGCAAATAAATGTTTGTATAGTTCTATAATTTGTATATCTTTGGATTGAACTTGAAAAATGCTTCATCTGCAGTGAAATGCCCGAATTGCCAGGCACTGTTTCTTGCTCGTTTGCAAGTGTTTTGGGTAAAGTTTTTTATAAAGTGTTTTTGAAACAAACAATATAATTTAATATGGAGATAAAAAAGTATATTCAGGAGAATGAGGCGCGTTTTATCAATGAACTTGCTTCGCTTATAGAGATTCCAAGTGTGAGTGCCAAAGCTGAACATAAGGCTGATATTGCAGCTTGTGCCGAAAGATGGAAACAACTGTTGATTGAAGCCGGTGTAGACAAAGCCGAGGTAATGCCTTCAAAAGGCAATCCATTGGTTTATGCCGAGAAAATTGTTGACCCCTCAGCCCCGACTGTACTCATTTACTCTCATTACGATGTAATGCCGGCTGAGCCGCTTGAACTATGGAAGACATCTCCATTTGAACTTGTGGTAAAGGATGGCTACATGTGGGCGCGTGGTGCCGATGATGATAAGGGGCAAGCTATGATACAGGCTAAGGCTTTTGAGTATGTAGTGAAGAACAATCTGCTAAAGCATAATGTGAAGTTTATCTTCGAGGGTGAAGAGGAGATTGGCTCGCCAAGCCTCAATGCTTTCCTTGGAGACAATAAAGAGCTGTTGAAGGCCGATATAATTCTGGTTAGTGATACAAGTATGCTTGCACCAGAGTTGCCTTCGCTCACAACCGGCCTGCGTGGTCTTGCATATTGGGAAGTGGAGGTTACCGGTCCTAACCGCGACTTGCATTCAGGTCACTTTGGCGGTGCTGTTGCCAATCCTATCAATGTACTTTGCGAGATGATTGCAAAGATGACCGATTCCGATGGCAGAATTACTATCCCCGGTTTCTATGACGATGTTGAGGAACTCTCTAAGGAAGAACGTGATATGCTTGCATCAATTCCTTTTGATGAAGCCAAGTATAAGGCTGCCATAGATGTGAATGCCTTGCGTGGTGAAAAGGGGTATTCAACCCTTGAACGCAACAGCTGCCGCCCGTCATTCGATGTTTGTGGAATCTGGGGCGGTTACACAGGTGAGGGAAGCAAAACTGTTTTGCCATCAAAGGCCTATGCCAAGGTGTCATGCCGTCTGGTAGCACATCAGGATCATGAAAAGATTTCACAGATGTTTGTCGATTACTTTAAATCCCTTGCTCCCGATTGCGTGAAGGTCAAAATAACTCCAATGCATGGTGGACAGGGTTATGTGTGTCCTATAACACTTCCTGCATACAAGGCTGCCGAGGCTGGTTTTGAAAAGGCTTTCGGTAAAAAGCCATTGGCTGTGCGTCGCGGAGGAAGTATTCCCATTATCAGCGATTTCGAGAAGATTCTGGGAGTAAAGACAATACTCATGGGTTTTGGACTTGAGAGCGACGCAATACATTCGCCAAACGAGAACTTCAGCCTTGATATTTTCCGCAAGGGTATAGAGGCTGTTGTAGAGTTCCATAAGAATTTCAATGCTTGATATAATATGAGGATGACTAAAAAGGCTCTTTTGTTGTTGTGCTCGCCTTCAAAATGCTCATTTACGCTTAGTAAACTGCGCTTTTTCAGTCTTCGCACGCCTAAAAATAGCTCTTTTTATTCAACCTCATGATAAAAGAGGGCAACCCATTTTACTTTTGGGTCACCCTCATATTATTATAAACTATGGAAAAATAAAAAGGAGTTCAGTTGTTGCTGAAAAGAATTAATTTTATTAACTTCGCGCTGAATTTGAAATTAAGGTGGAATGGGTTATATTACAACAGATAAAAATTATGCAATGAAGTGTATAAAAGCTTCTGTTTGTTGTTCTGTTTCCTTTTATTGTGTTGAAAAAGTAAAATTTTTATAGTTTTATTATAGTCGTTTCGTTTGAAACGACTATTTTTGTATATTAGCAGAAAATATTTAATTATTTTTAGTTTATATGGAACCTCTATTACATGAATGTGGTGTTGCGATGATTCGCCTGCGTAAGCCCTTGAATTATTATCAGGAGAAATACGGTACATGGGCGTATGGAATGAATAAACTGTTCCTTTTGATGAATAAACAGTATAACCGCGGTCAGCAGGGCGCGGGAATTTCTTGTGTGAAGTTGAAGGCTTCACCTGGCGAGGATTATATGTTCCGTGAAAGAGCCGAGGGCTCGGGTGCAATCTCCGAGGTGTTCGATGCGGCAAACAAGGACGTTCTTTCACATCCAAAGGATATGAAGAACAATGCCAACTATGCATATCGTCATTTTGGCTTTGCAGGTGAACTGTATATGGGTCACTTGCGCTATTCTGCAACCGGAAAGACCGGTATGCAGTATGTACACCCTTTCCTTCGCCGCAACAACTGGAGAGCGAAGAATCTTGCTCTTTGCGGTAACTTCCACATTACAAATGTTGAGGATGTTTTTCATGAACTTGTATCACATGGTCAGCACCCACGTGTGCATGCCGACACATATATAATGCTTGAACTCATGGGACACCGTCTTGACCGTGAGGTTGAAAGAATCTTCAAGCAGTGTCAGGCCGAGGGACTAAGCGGAATGGATATTACCAATACCATTGAGGAACGCATGGATATTGCCAACGTACTGCGCACTTCTACACCTTTGCTCGATGGTGGTTATGTGTTCTGTGGTGTTACAGGTAGTGGAGAGATGTTTACAATGCGTGACCCATGGGGTGTACGTACAGCATATTGGTATGCCGATGACGAAATCTTCCTTGTGGCAAGCGAACGCGCTGCATTGCAGACTGCGATGAACCTCAAGGCCGATCAAGTTGTCGAACTCAAACCGGGCGAAGCTCTCATCGTCAACAAGCGTGGCGAGGTTCGCAGCGAAATGATTATACCACAAAAGGCATTCCTGCCATGTTCGTTCGAACGTATATACTTCAGCCGCGGTAATGATGGTGACATCTACACCGAGAGAAAGAAACTTGGAGCAAATCTAAGGGATCAGATTCTCAAATCCATCAACTACGATCTCGACAATACAGTATTCTCTTTTATCCCCAATACAGCCGAGATGGCATTCTATGGTATGGTTGAGGGAATGCAGGATTACCTTGACGAGTGGAAGGTGAAGGAGATTAATTCGGGTAAGAACTTTACTCCAGAGGAACTGAATGCAATTGTAACAAAGCGAGTGCGTCAGGAGAAGGTTGCCAACAAGGATATCAAAATGCGTACCTTCATTTCTACCAGCGACAAGCGTAACGACCTAGCCTCACATGTATACGACATTACATACGGTACAATAAAACCAAAGGTCGACAACCTTGTTGTAATTGATGACAGTATTGTACGCGGTACAACTTTGAAGCAGAGCATCCTTAATATTCTCGACCGTCTTGAGCCAAAGAAGATTATTGTAGCTTCATCAAGTCCGCAGATACGTTACCCCGACTACTACGGTATCGATATGGAGAAATTTGACCATTTCGTAGCATTCAAGGCTGCGCTTGAGTTGTTGTACGAGAATGGCAAGCGCTCGCTCATTGACGAGACATACCGTGCATGTATCGAGGAACTCAGAAAGCCTGATGCTGAGCAGGTTAACTGTACACGTGCCATCTATCAGCCATTTACAGCCGACGAGATTTCGCGCAAAATTGCCGATATGCTAAAGCCTGTAGATCTTAATGCCGATCTTGAACTTGTGTTCCAGAGTCTGTCCGGTCTGCACGATGCATGTCCAAACCACTTGGGCGACTGGTATTTCAGTGGCGTTTACCCGACACCTGGCGGTAACCGTCTTGTAAATGAGGCGTTTGTATACCATTATGAGAAATATCTTTATAAGTGATATAAATAAATACATATATAATTATGAAAGAAAAACTGAATAAGGTTCTATTGCTTGGTTCCGGTGCTCTGCGTATCGGACAGGCGGGTGAGTTTGACTACTCTGGTTCTCAGGCTTTGAAGGCACTTCGCGAAGAGGGTATTCAGTCTGTATTGATTAATCCCAACGTGGCTACTATCCAGACATCTGAAGGTATTGCCGACAAGGTATATTTCCTTCCTGTCGATATCCACAATGTTGAGGAGATTATTAAGAAGGAGCACCCCGACGGTATTCTGCTTGCTTTCGGTGGACAGACTGCACTTAACTGCGGTACAGAACTTTATCAAAAAGGTATTCTTGACAAATACGGTGTGAAGGTACTTGGTACTTCGGTAGAGGCTATCATGTATACCGAGGACCGTGACCTTTTTGTAAAGAAACTCGATGAGATTCCAATGAAGACCCCTGTGAGCCAGGCTGTAGAGACCATGGAGGATGCTCTTGCTGCAGCTCACCGAATCGGTTTCCCTGTAATGGTACGTTCGGCCTATGCACTCGGTGGATTGGGTAGCGGTATCTGCAAGGACGAGGAGAGCTTCAAGGAACTTGCCGAAAGTGCTTTCACCTTCTCTAACCAGATTCTTGTTGAAGAGTCATTGAAGGGTTGGAAGGAGATTGAATTCGAGGTAATCCGTGATGCCAACGACCACTGCTTCACAGTAGCAAGCATGGAGAACTTCGACCCTCTAGGTATCCACACCGGTGAGTCTATCGTTGTAGCTCCCACATGTTCTTTGACACCTGAGCAGGTGAAATTCATGCAGGAGATTTCGGTAAAGGCAATCCGTCACCTTGGTATCGTGGGCGAGTGTAATATTCAGTATGCTTTCAATGCCGAGACCAATGACTACCGTGTAATTGAGGTAAACGCACGTTTGAGTCGTTCATCGGCACTTGCTTCAAAGGCAACCGGTTATCCTCTTGCATTTGTTGCTGCAAAGATTGCTCTTGGTTATACACTTGACGAGATTGGTGAGATGGGTACACCAAACAGCGCATATAAGGCTCCCGAACTCGACTATCTTATCTGTAAGATTCCACGTTGGGATTTGACCAAGTTTGCAGGTGTTTCTCGCCAGATTGGTTCAAGCATGAAGTCGGTTGGTGAAATCATGTCTATCGGTCGTAGCTTCGAGGAGGTAATCCAGAAAGGTTTGCGTATGATTGGTCAGGGCATGCACGGTTTCGTGGGTAACGAGCACACACACTTCGAAAATCTTGACGAGGAGTTGGCAAACCCAACCGATATGCGTGTATTTTCAATTGCTTCGGCTCTTGAGGCAGGTTACACTGTAGAGCGTATCAGCGAACTTACTAAGATTGACCCATGGTTCCTTGGCAAGTTGAAGAATATTGTTGACTATAAGCATGTTCTAGAGGGATACAACTCACTCGAGGAACTCCCCGAGGATGTATTGCGCAAGGCTAAGGAACTTGGTTTCTCCGACTTCCAGATTTCACGTTTCGTGCTCAAAGAGCAGAAGAATATGGAGGCTGGTAACCTTGCAGTACGTGCGCGTCGTAAGGAACTTGGCATTCTCCCGGCTGTAAAGCGTATCAATACAGTTGCTTCGGAGCACCCTGAACTCACAAACTACCTGTACATGACATACGGTGCAAAGGGTTACGATGTCAACTACTACAAGACCGATAAGGCTGTTGTTGTACTTGGTTCAGGTGCATACCGTATTGGTTCATCTGTAGAGTTCGACTGGTGTTCGGTAAATGCCGTACAGACAGCACGCAAGTTGGGTTATAAGTCAATCATGATCAACTATAATCCCGAGACTGTATCAACCGACTACGATATGTGCGACCGTCTATACTTTGACGAATTGTCATTCGAACGCGTACTCGACGTAATTGATCTTGAGCAGCCGGGTGGTGTAATAGTATCGGTAGGCGGCCAGATTCCAAACAACCTTGCGATGAAACTTCACCGTCAGGCAGTGCCCATCCTTGGAACATCACCTCTTTCAATTGACCGTGCCGAGAACCGTCACAAGTTCTCTGCTATGCTCGACCAACTTGGTATTGACCAGCCTGCATGGAAGGAGCTTACCAGTCTCGAGGATATGAAGGAATTCGTAGATAAAGTTGGCTATCCTGTACTTGTGCGTCCTTCATACGTGCTTTCAGGTGCAGCCATGAACGTTTGTTACAACGAGGACGAGTTGCATGAGTTCCTGAAGATGGCTGCCGATGTGTCTAAGGAGTTCCCTGTTGTCGTATCACAGTTCATGACAGATACAAAGGAAATCGAGTTCGACGCTGTAGCGCAGAACGGTGAGGTAGTGGAGTATGCAATCTCTGAGCACGTTGAGTTTGCCGGCGTACACTCAGGTGACGCAACACTTGTATTCCCTGCACAGAAAATATACTTCGAGACAGCACGCCGAATCAAGAAAATTTGCCGTCGCATTGCAAAAGAACTCAACATTTCAGGACCTTTCAACATCCAGTTCCTTGCAAAGAACAACGAGGTTAAGGTAATCGAGTGTAACTTGCGTGCTTCACGTTCGTTCCCATTCGTTTCAAAGGTATTGCGCCGTAACTTCATTGAGACAGCAACACGCATTATGCTTGGTGCTCCTTATAGCAAGCCCGACAAGTCTGCATTTGATATTGACCACATCGGTGTCAAGGCTTCACAGTTCTCATTCAGCCGTCTGCACCAGGCCGACCCTGTATTGGGTGTGGATATGTCATCAACCGGTGAGGTAGGTTGCATTGGCGACGACTTTGAGGAGGCACTCCTCAATGCAATGATTGCAGTAGGCTATAGCGTTCCCGAGAAGAATGTTATGGTATCATCAGGTGCAGCCAAGTCAAAGGTTGACCTGCTTGAACCTGCAGCGCTTCTTGCACAAAAGGGTTACAATATCTTTGCAACTTCAGGTACCGCCAAGTTCCTTAACGAACATGGTATTGCTGCAACACCGGTAATGTGGCCCGATGAGGATCAGAATGCCGATAACAACGTAATGCAGATGATTGCCGATCACCGTTTCGATCTCATCATCAACATTCCAAAGAACCACACAAAGCGCGAGCTTACAAACGGTTACAGAATACGTCGTGCGGCAATTGACCACAACATTCCACTCATTACCAACGCCCGCCTTGCAAGCGCGTTCATCCGCTCATTCTGCAAGATCGACGTGGCTT
>JAFZFM010000202.1 GCA_017555865.1 Bacteroidaceae bacterium | reverse complement strand
GATACTCATGTGAGAGCCGTTCTTGCTCTTGAATGTGAAATCCTTTACATCGAGCCTGTTGGAGTCAGCTTCAACAACCGCCGAGGCATTTGTGATTCTTATTCCTTGTGGCTGTACCAATGTGAACTTGTAAAGGTGCAGCCTTGTGCTGTCTGCCGAGTAGAAAATGTCTTTGCAACCAACATACATGTCATTTATGACAATATGTTCAAGCGGTGCCTCTTCCCTGCTCAAAACGCCTTTATCATATTTTATATTGCTGTTGCTGATAGAAAAGTTTCTTACGGAGTATATGTTCTCCTTTATGTCGGCAACTGTTCTGGCTATGCGGAGCTTGCCTATTTCAACTCCGGCCGATAGGGTATCCAATGGGAATGTTACATTGAAACGACAGTTCTCAACAGTTCCTCGTCTCAGTTCCACTACCCATGAAAGTGGTTCACTTTCTGTCTCCTCCTGTTTTGTTGTATCGCTCAATATTACATTCAACGTTGAACTGTGAAGGTGGATCTGTCTAAGATTTACTCTCTCATTCTCAAAGTCTATGTTGCGTGCAACAACTCTGAAGTGTCCGATTTCACCATTGGCTTTTATACCGTCGATGAGCTCATGTGTGTCAATTCTTATTTTTTCAAGTGAGACATAGTTTATCTCTACCTCTCCTTTAAGCAAAGGTGTTAAGGAAATGTTTACATCAAGGTCATCACCTTTCGCAAAAACCGTATCATTCCTGGATACCGTAAAATTGTCAATATCCAGTGTCAAAGGGAAAGCCAGATGAAAGGCTTCCATTTCAATATTGAACCCGGTTTCTCTGCTTGCTATTTCACAAGCCTTGTTTACAGCATAACGCTGTACCGGCGGAATGTACAGTGCTATTATGAGCAACCATAACAGGAAAAAAGGAATGCTCAAGATTATAGTTATAACCTTGAACCATTTATATAATAGGCTTCTTTTCTTTTTAACTTTATCTTTCATATGACTTGCAAAGTAACCAAAAAATGTTGAGATATTGTGGTCGTTTGTCAAGAAGTTTTTGTAAAGTAACATCTTTATTGCCATAATTTCATCTTGTCGCCAAAAGATGTCATTACTTTTTGCCTAATTCTTCAATTGTGTTTATTTTTGTGCTATAAAAATCCTTTATAAAATGATTTCCATGAAAAACAATATCTATCTGCTTTTGTTTGTTCTTTCTGTGCTATTGTCATCGTGTAATGGTGGTGGTAATGCAACAGTGCAGCAAGCGCAGGATTCGCAACAACTTGTCAAGGAACTGAATCTCAACAGCCCCGATTGCGACCAGTATGTGCTTATGCATACAAACCATGGTTATGTTAAGATAAAACTTTATCGCGAAACTCCATTACATCGTAAGAATTTCATCAATCTTGTAATGAATGGCTTCTATGATGGACAGCTTTTTTATCGGGTGCAAAAGAATCTGCTTATACAGACTGGAGATTATACATCAAAGACCTCTCCCGATGCCCATGATCTGGGTGTGACCGATGTGGAATTTACTGTTCCTGCAGAGATTGATCCGGCAAAACGTTATCATAAGCGTGGTGCTCTTGCAGCTGCAAGTTTCTATCGTGGCGAGAAATCTTCGGGAGCGCATTTCTACATAGTTACCGGAAAACCGGCCAAGGACAATGAACTTGCTATGAGTGAGCGCGATATCAATAAGGAGATTGTGAACAATATGTTTCTCGAGCTGCAGATACCATATCGTAAACAAATATACCAGCTAAAGAATGCCGCAGAACATGATATCGCCAAAAAAGAGGAACTCAACAGGCTTATAAGCAAACTTATGGCCGAGGCACGCGCCGCTGTAAAGGGTAAGGAATTTGCATACACTCAGCAGCAACGTAAACTCTACAAGACAACAGGTGGCCTTCCTCACCTTGATGCTTACTACACTGTATTTGGCGAAGTTGTTGAGGGTATGGATGTTGTTGACAAGATTTCGGCTGTGGATGCAACATCTAAAGGTCGTCCACGAAGCCATGTGGTTATAAAGAAAATAGAGATTATAGATGATACAACTGAATAGTACACAACTTCCCAACGGCTTACGCATAGTACACATGCACTCCAATAACTCGCCGATGGTGTATTTTAATTTGCTATACAATGTAGGTGCACGCAACGAGGAATACCCATATACAGGCCTTGCCCATCTGCTCGAACACCTGATGTTTGAGGGTACAGCGGCAGTTTCATCCTACGATGAGCCGTTGGAAATGGCTGGCGGTGAGAATAATGCATATACCACAAACGATGTCACCAGCTATTACATATCGTTGCCCAAACATAATGCCGAGCTTGCTTTCTGGATGGAGAGTGACCGCATGTGTAACCTGCTGTTGGATAAGAAGCGTGTGGATGTGCAACGCAATGGGGTTATGGAGGAGTTCAAGCAGACTTCGCTCAATAAACCATATGGTGACGCAAGTCGCATTCTGCGTGCAATGGCATACAGGCAACATCCCTACCGTTGGTCTACTATAGGACGGGAACTCTCGCATATTGCCGATGTTCCGTTGAAGGTTATCCGCAGCTTCTATAAAAGATTCTATGCACCAGACAATGCTGTACTTTCCATAGTAGGCGACATCTCTTTTTCACAGGTGGTGGAGTGGAGCGAAAAATGGTTCGGTGCAATACCTGCAAAACGTGCAGTGGCGCCGATATTGCCACGTGAGCCGCGCCAGGTGCGTGCGCGTCGCAAGACTGTTTATCGCAATGTACCCGAGAATGCACTATATATGGGTTTTCACATGGGTGGCAGGCTCGATAGCGATTACTATCCCTGCGATGTCATATCCGATATACTCTCCAACGGATATTCCGGTCGTCTCATGACAAGGCTTGTAAAGGAGAAAAAACTTTTTTCAAAAATCGATGCCTTCATATCGGGCAGTGAGGATCCCGGCATGTTCTGGATATACTCGCGTGTTGCGTCGGGAGTTCCTGTGCATGAGGCAGAGGCTGCCATTTGGGACGAACTTGAAAGCCTGAAAAACGAACTTGTACCGGCCGATGAACTTGAAAAAGTGAAGAACCGTTTCGAATCGGAATTCTGTTTCCGTAATTTGGGTGGCGAAAATCTTTCCAATAATATTGCCCTTGCCTGTATGCGTGGCGATATGGGCAGCCATTTCGATGAGCCGGTGCGTTATGCCGCTGTTACAGCAGAACAGGTACGTACTGCCGCCAAAGAACTCTTCCGCAAGGGCAACAGTTCAGTACTGTACTATTTAAAAAAGTGTTAGGGGATAACATATAAACAAAAAAACCGTGCATGCACGGTTTTTTTGTTTATATGTTCATGAAGTGTTGATTATTCCTCAATAACAGCAATTACCTCAACTTCTACAAGAACATTCTTTGGCAATGTCTTTACCGCAACGCATGAACGTGCAGGGTTGCTTGTAAAGTACTGTGCATATACTGCGTTGAATGCAGCAAAGTCGTTCATGTCGCTAAGGAAACATGTTGTCTTGACTACGTTCTCGAACTTTGTGCCAGCCTCCTCTAGTACTGCAGCAAGGTTCTTCATAACCTGTGTTGCCTGGTCTGTGATACCCTCGGTTTCAACGTTGCCTGTCGCAGGGTTGATGGGTACCTGACCCGATGTGAATAGCATGTTGCCACAGATGATAGCCTGTGAGTATGGGCCAATAGCCTCAGGAGCATTCTTTGTATAAACTTTCTTCAACATATCTTTTAAGTGTTAAGTTAATGATTATTCCCAAATCTTGAATCCGGCCTTTGTAATAGCCTCCTTGATTTTCTTTATGTGTTCAAAATTGCGTGTCTCCATGTCAATGTGCATGAAACAGCCGGTAATGTTGGTGTTTGTATTGCTGCGGTCATGGTGTACTGCCACAATGTTACCACCGTTCTCGGCAATCACGCGTGAAATCTGGAACAACTGTCCCGGACGGTCGGGTGACTCGATAACGAGCTGTGAAATGCGGCCTGCTGTCTGAAGACCACGTTTGATTACGCGGTCGAGGATTGTTACGTCAATGTTACCGCCTGATACAACACATACAACGTTCTTGCCCTCGATGGGAACCTTGTTGAACATTGCTGCTGCAACAGCTACTGCACCTGCGCCCTCGGCAATGAGCTTGTGCTGCTCAATCATGGCAAGAATAGCCGATGAAACCTCGTCATCGGTAACGGTTACAATACCGTCAACATACTTGCTGCAGATATCGAATGTGTTCTGTCCCGGTTCTTTTACAGCGATACCGTCGGCAATTGTAGAGACAGCTGCCAGGCGCTCAATCTTCTGGTGGTCAATAGAGTTCTTCATGCTTGGAGCACCGGCTGCCTGAACTCCATATACCTTGATGTTGGGGTTCAGAGATTTTATTGCAAATGCAATACCCGAGATGATACCTCCACCGCCAATTGGTACAATGACAGCGTCAATATCCTTTTTCTGGTCCATGATCTCGAGACCGATGGTACCCTGGCCTGCAATTACATCCTCGTCGTCAAATGGATGGATGAAAGTGAAGCCTTTCTCGTCGCGCAACTCTATGGCACGCTTGTATGCGTCGTCATACACGCCCTCTACCAGGCAAATCTCGGCACCGTAGTTCTTGGTAGCCTCAACTTTTGAGATAGGAGCACAGTCGGGTAGACAGATAATGGATTTGATACCATTCTTTGTTGCTGCAAGAGCAACACCCTGAGCGTGGTTGCCGGCCGAACATGCAATTACTCCCTTTGATTTCTCCTCTTCGGACAACTGTGATATCTTGTAGTATGAACCACGTACCTTGAACGAACCTGTCAACTGAAGGTTTTCGGGCTTGATGAAGATATTACAGTTCTTGTTAATGTTGGGAGCGTGAATGAGCTCTGTGTGGCGTATGACATCTTTCAGTACATACTTCGCATGATAGATTTTGTCAAGTGTCAGCATATCTGTAAATAGTTTATTCGCAAAAGTACAATTATTTTTAGAAACTGTTTAAAATTTTCTTTAAAATTTAAGATGTTGTTCAAATTGTTGTATGTTTGCAACAAGTAAGAAACAAATAAATAACTGTTGTTGCTATGAAATCTATATTTACATCTGTTTTTATGGCAGTTCTGGTCTGCTTTGTTGGTTTTGCCCAGAATGATTCGGAGCAAATACGTTATATAACCATGAAGGATGGGCAGATGGTTGCTATTCCCGAGAAATACATCGTTGAAGAGATTGTAGAGAATGGAGTCTGTATTCTTTCCCTTGTGGGTGGAACGGAATATGTCTATTCTTTGTCTAACGTGGAATCGGTAGACAATAGTTATTACGGCGATAAGGCAGGGTTGCTTTCGTTTGCCTTTACGCATGCCGATAATGACCAGGTATATAAGGATGTTGTTGCAACAATAACTGAAACCGATGATACAGTGTATGTTACAGCCGATGTTCCTGTTATTGGCAAGCGTTTGCGTCCTTCGTTTGCTTTGACATCGGGGGCTACCATGTGGTTGGGTGATGTGCAGCAGGTTAGTAGCCAAAGTTCGGCGCGTTTTACTGCTCCTGTTGTGTATACGATGGCTTTACCAGGGCAATGGATATATGATGCTACGCTTGTACAGGATGAACCGGAAGGTTCTCAACCTCCAGTAGACGAAGAAGATGAATGGGTGCGCACCAGAATGGATATTGCTTCACTTGCAACAACCAATGCTCCCAGCAATTATACTTCGCAAGGGTTTGCTAATCTGTTCGATAATGACAATGTGTCACATTTTCATTCCACATGGGGCTCGGGTGCGTATGAAAAACTAAATTGGACTGATGGCGGGTATTATGGCGATGGTTATACGCAATGGCCTTATATTGAGGTTGAACTGCCCGAAAAATTGGAGAATTTCTGTATCTCATATACAACCTCCAATCAGTCGAACCGTTTCCCGCAAGGTTTGCTCATATCAGCCAGAAATAGTGTGACAGGCAATTGGGATATCATAGCAGAACTTGCTTATCCAGCCGACGCATTGCCACAGGTGAATATGCAGGAGTTCATGTCTCCTGTTTATGATTTGGGTACCAATTATACAGCTGTCCGCGTTGAGCTTACAAAGGCTTCGTACAAGAACTATATGGTTATGTCGGAGTTTGCTCTTTATGCTTGTGAAAAGAATGGTGATGAGGATACGGAGTCGCTTCCTAAGCCAGGTGATGATCCAACATACATTACGGGATTCAAGCCGTATGGTCGCCCATGTAAGGTCAGTGTAGGATATTTGACCGATTATGCTACAGGTGAATACAAGATTCCGACCATTTATCTGACATTCGGCGACGGTGTCACATGGGACAGCAGCCAGTGGATAGGTCAGACAATATATAATGAAGATGGTACGTCTTATAATACTAAGGAGGAGTGGATTAAGGATTGTACATTCCGTCTCGATGGCGCGGGTGTATGGCCCGATATTGACATTGTTGAAGGGTGTGAGATTCGTGGTCGCGGAAACAGCAGCTGGTCGTACAGCTATATGAGTAAGAATCCTTATCGTGTAAAGTTTCCGAAGAAGGCAAAGCAGTCACCTTTTAATTTGACAACGGATCGCCAATGGGTGTTCATTGCCAATAAACAGAATGGTTCAATGACAACCAATTCCATTGCACAGAAGATTGCTGCAATGGTGGATGCAGAGGCTCTATGTCACATGATTCCTGTAGACTTGTATATAAATGGTCATTACCGCGGTTCGTATTGCTTTACCGAAAAAATAGGCATAGCAGACAATAGTGTTGCCATTGACGAGTCTGTGGGTTGCTTGCTTGAACTTGACAGTTACTACGATGAGAATTTTAAATTCAAGGATACATATTATAGTTTGCCTGTAAATGTAAAGGATCCTGATTTTTCCGAGGAGGATGAGGAGCGCATTGTTACATTCGATGCCATCCGCAACAATTTTAACAGCATGACATCGGTTCTGTCAAGTGGTGGCGATATAACAACAGCCATTGACATGGAGTCGTGGGCAAGATTCTGGCTTGTGAATGACCTTGTGCGCAATGTTGAAACCTACCATCCCAAGAGTTGTTATATTTTCAATGAGGATGTTGTAAATGGTGCATTGTGGAAGTTTGGCCCGGCATGGGATTTTGACTGGGCTTTTGGTTACGAGGAGTCGAGCCAATATTTTACTGTAGGTGCAACCGAGGATATCTATAGCCGTAGGAACAGTCATGTGGGGTACAGATTCTTCAACGCTATACGCAAGACCGAGGCCGGCAAGCGTGCCTATTACAAGGAGTGGGTTAACTTCATGGCCGAAGGGCGTCTGCAGGAACTGCTGGAGTATGTAGATGATTATACTGCCTTTGTTTTGGCAAGCATTGGGCATAATAACGATGCTAATGTGTCCGAGAAGAATAGTTATGACTATCTTACAGTTGCCGAAAACAGCTAGCAATGGCTTGAAAAACGTGCCAACTATATATTCTCTTCTCTTGAAGCGTATGATATTGGACCGGATGTGGTCTCTCCCGAGGATTTTGGCAAACCAATGGAGACCTTGCTGATTATTGACGAATTGCATGCCGATTTTGCTCCAAAGGCTGGTAAGTATGCGTCGGTTGTATATGTCCGCGATATTGAGGCCGGCAAGTATGGTACAATAGTCCTTCCTTTTGTGCCCGATACTGCAACGCTTGAGAATTATGCGTTCTATGCTCTTGTAGGTAGTGGTGACGGATATGTGGACTTTGAAGAGGAAACCGAACCTGCTGCAAACACACCATATCTGTTTGCATTGCGTGAAGGTAAGGAGAATGTGCCTATGAGTGGAGGTGAAACCGTTATAGATAGTGTTGCAAAGACTGTCTCTGTTGGTGATTGGGATTTTGTAGGCTCATTTACAAACCATGATATAGATACAAGCACTGGTAACTATTATGCATATTCATCGGTAAACAACGAGGTGAACCGTATAACAGAGCAACATGCTGTGTTGCCTTACCGTGCGTATTTTAATGTGAAGGATGAGACCAACTCTTCGTTGCGTGTGTACATAAACGGTACAACCGGTGTTGTGGAGATTGCTGCAACGGATATCGAAGGCCTTGGAGACGGTATCGTATATGATGTATATGGTCGTCGCGTCATAAAACCGGTTAAAGGTGGTATATATATCAAGGATGGTAAGAAAATTGTGTTTTGAGTGAAAGGTGAGCTGTGTCCAGTATGTGAGGATGACTAAAAAGACTCTTTTGTTGTGCACGCCTTAAAATAGCTCTTTTTATTCAACCTTACGACAAATGTGGGCGGTCTATTTTGACATGCCCCTCGAAAGTTTTTCTAACTTTCGAGGGGCATGTCATTTTGCTTTTGGGACACTGCGCCTTATTTTTCAAAACTTTGCCATAGTCTGTCGTTGGGGACGGGGGCGGTAATTTGTACCTGTTCCTTTGATACAGGGTGTATAAATTCAATGTATCGTGCGTGCAGGGATATGCTGCCGTCGGGGTTTGAGCGCTGTGCGCCATACTTCAGGTCTCCTTTTATGGGGCAACCTATGGATGATAGCTGGCAGCGTATCTGGTGGTGGCGTCCGGTCTTCAGTTCTACCTCAATCAGGTTGTAGTTCTGTGAACTCTCGATAAGCCTGTAGCGTAGCAGTGCGTGCTTTGAACCCTTTACCTCTTTGGGATATGAGAAACTTTTATTCATTTTCTCGTTACGCAGTATCCAACTGTCAAGCTCTGCTTCGGGTTTCTGTGGCTTTTGCTTTGTAATGGCCCAGTATATCTTCTTTACACTTCCTTCGCTGAACATTCTGTTGAGCCTTTCAAGCGCTTTGCTTGTCTTTGCCAGTACGACGATTCCGCTTACAGGACGATCCAGACGGTGGGGTAATCCTATGAATACATTGCCTGGTTTTGCATATTTTTCCTTGAGGTACTGTTTTGCAGTGTCGCACAAGGATTCGTCACCGGTCTTGTCTCCTTGTACAATCTCTCCGGCGCGTTTGTTTATGACAATGATATGGTTGTCTTCGTAAAGAACATTCATTGTTTATTGGTTTTTTAGTGTTTCGGTATGTCCAAGTGCGCTCAGGACAACTCTTTCTGTAAAATCGTGTACGAATTTATCGTCGTTGTTGCGGCTCATGATTCCGTTTATGAATGGTATCTCAATGCCTTTAAGGCAAAAATGGAGGAATCGTGCTGCAAGGTCAGGGCTTTCGGTGCTGAATATGCCCATCTGCTTTCCCTCTGCTATTATATGGCGGAAAAGCGCAATCTCCTTTGCGTCGAAACTCTTGCGTATATGCTCTACAATAAGGGTGTAGTCACTGTGTAGACAGCTGTTGCGGCGTACGATACTGCGTGTAGACTGAAGGCGTACAAAAATTAATTTTATAATCTTCCTGTCTGGCGGCAATGCAGACATTACAACTCTTGTACAAGCTGTAGAAATCTTTTTTACCTCCATTTCAATAGAGGCTTCCAACAGTTCTTCCTTGCTCTGGAAATATGTGTATACGGTACGACGGCTCTTGTTTGCGGCCTCCGCTATGTCACTCATGGTGATATTTCCAATGCCTTGCTGCTGAAAGAGTTTCCTTGCAACCTTTATTATTAATTCTCGTGTTGTAATGTTGGACATGCTTTTACTTATTTTGTTGCAAAATTACACAAAAATGAATATTTGTGCAAATTGTGATGTGTAAAAAAAGAACGGAAAATGAAGAAATTTCATGTTTTGCAGAAAAAACTTTGCAAAACATTTGGTGGGTAAGGGAAAATGCTTTACCTTTGCAACAGTTTTAAAAACCGCACCGCGGGGTGGAGCAGTGGTAGCTCGTTGGGCTCATAACCCAAAGGCCGGAGGTTCGATCCCTTCCCCCGCTACTAGAAGAGAGAACGACAGTTCTCTCTTATTTTTTTATCATAATTCTGATTTATTTCGGCTCATCTGCAAAGTCCTGGGTACGCAAAAATTTAGTTAATCTATAGATGACGAATATCAATGCCTTGCAACTTAGGCTAAAATGTTTTTATTTAAAAGCAGTTTGTACCCTTAATCAGTTTTCGTATATTCTTTTTGCAGTCTTTCTTTTACCACCTTTCTGTGCCGACAGAAAGGAGCAAAGAACTCGGCACACGGGAGAAATCGTCTCAAGCACCCTTCTGTTCGTGCCACGTAGCGAGCGCTCAGCCGAGTACTTGATTGCCACTACAGGTTTCCGCTTGTTTTCAGGATGCTCCGAAATTAATTTATTCAATCAACAATGCTTGTTGCGGCCTGTCATGCGCAGTGCAGCGTAGTTACACCGCATGGGGGGCGGTATTGTCAACCTTAAGCCGGCTCTTTTCGTTCTTTTGGGCGCCAAAAGAATAATAAAGAATGGCTTGAATAAGAATACAGGTAAAAAAATTAGGTTGAGTGCTGCTGTAGAATATAAAGGCAAGAAAAACCTGTTATCCCCCCCCAAAAAAAAAATAAAATTTTGCAGGTAAGCCGTTATTTCTTTCTGT
>JAFZFM010000018.1 GCA_017555865.1 Bacteroidaceae bacterium | reverse complement strand
CCGCATTGTGGCCCTACAGTAGTGCGGTCACCAATAGTACTGTGTCCCGAAATTCCGGCCTGACCACCGAATATACACCACTGGCCAATCTTTGTAGAGCCGGCTACACCAACCTGTGCCGCCATTGCAGTGTGGCTTCCAACCTCATCATTATGTGCTATCTGTACAAGGTTGTCAAGTTTTACGCCACTGTGGATAATTGTTGAACCCATTGTTGCACGGTCGATACATGTATTTGCACCAATCTCAACATTGTCTTCAATGACAACAATACCCATTTGGGGAATCTTGTTGTAACCGTCGGCAGTAGGGGCAAATCCAAATCCGTCTGCACCTATTACGCAACCGCTGTGCAGAATACAGTCGTTGCCTATACGGCAGTCATGGTATATTGTGGCGTTTGCATAGATAAGTGTGCCATTTCCCACCTTTGCTCCATCTCCAATTGATACACCGCTATGGATAATACAGTTGTCTCCAATTTCGCAACCCTCGCCAATTACAGCAAAAGGTGCGATGTAGCAACCTTCGCCTACCTTTGCTGTTGCTGCAATAGAAGCAAGTGAGCTGACACCCTCTTTGCGTGGCTTGCTCGATTCGTACATCATCATCAACTTTGCAAGGCTTTCGTAAGCGTTATCAACCTTTATGAGTGTCGCTTCAACCTGAGCTGTAGGTTCAAAATCGCGGTTCACAAGAACTACCGACGATTTTGTACTATATATATAATCGGTATATTTGGGATTGGCAAGGAATGACAATGCTCCTGGTACACCTTCTTCAATCTTTGCGAATGTGTAGACCTCTGCATTCCCGTTGCCTACAACCTCGCCATTAATGAACGAGGCAATCTGATTAGCCGTGAATTTCATGTTCCTTAAATTAATTTATCCTCTTTATATGCGAAGATAATGGTTTCGTCCAATATTCAGTTGTTGTTTTATCTATTTTAGGATAAAAACATAGAATTTGAACAGATATTAGATAATATTTTTCACATTCAGTTCGTTCTCCATCTGCTGCTGGTATTCGTGTGCCTTCTCTGCAGCTACAGCAGCAAAGTTTTCACTGCCATCGGCAAAGATGATGGCGCGGCTTGCATTAACAAGCAATCCACATTCATCGTTCATGCCATATTTGCATACCTCTTCAAGAGAACCGCCCTGTGCGCCGACACCTGGTACCAACAGGAAGTGGTTGGGGACAATGTTACGGACATTCTCGAAAGATTTGCCCTGTGTTGCACCAACTACATACATCATGTTTTCGTCGCTTCCCCACTTCTTTGAAGTCTCAAGTACTTTCTCGAACAACATCTTGCCGTTTTCGTCTTTTGTCAACTGGAAGTCGTGAGAACCTGGGTTCGATGTAAGTGCAAGAACAATTACCCAGCTTCCTTCGTATGCAAGGAATGGCTTTACGCTATCCTCACCCATGTATGGAGCAACGGTAATTGAGTCAACCTTCATCTCCTCAAAGAATGAGCGTGCGTATAGTGACGATGTGTTGCCAATGTCACCGCGCTTTGCGTCGGCAATGATGAATATTTCGGGATAGTTCTCCTTTATATAATTTACAGTCTTCTCAAAACTTATCCATCCCTTTACACCGCAAGCCTCGTAGAATGCAAGGTTTGGCTTATAGGCAACAGTGTAGGGGGCAGTTGCGTCTATGATAGCTTTGTTGAACTCGAATACCGGGTCTTCACATCCAAGCAGGTGCGCCGGGAGTTTCTTGATGTCACTGTCAAGACCTACACACAGAAACGAACGTTTCTCTTTAATCTGTTTTACAAGTTCTTTTTTGTTCATGGCACGTATATGTTTTTTGTTTGTTTGTTATAATTCCTGTTCTTTCATTCTCTCGGCATTCTCGGCAATAATCAGGTGGTCTATACAATCCTGAATGTCTCCGTTCACGAATGCCGACAAGTTATATATTGTATAATTTATTCTGTGGTCAGTGATACGTCCTTGGGGGTAGTTGTATGTTCGTATTTTTGCCGAACGGTCACCTGTAGATACCATTGTCTTGCGCTTGTTGGCAATATCATCGGCATAACGCTGGTGTTCGCGGTCGTATATGAGTGTGCGGAGTCGAGCAAGTGCACGCTCCTTGTTCTTCGGTTGGTCGCGTGTCTCGGTGCACTCGATAAGAATCTCTTCAACCTGATTGGTCTCCGGGTTGAGCCATGGGTAACGTAGACGGACACCCGATTCTACCTTGTTCACGTTCTGTCCACCGGCACCGCTTGAGCGGAATGTATCCCATTTAATGGCACTCTCGGTTATCTCTACATCAAAGGCTTCGGCTTCGGGCAGTACTGCTACCGACGCAGCCGATGTGTGTACACGTCCTTGTGTTTCTGTAGCCGGTACACGCTGTACGCGGTGTACTCCCGACTCATATTTGAGTGTTCCGTAAACTTTATCTCCTGTTACAGTGCATATAATCTCCTTGTAACCGCCCGATGTGCCTTCACTGCAGCTGGATACTTCGAGTCTCCATCCCTTGCTTTCGCAATATTTACTGTACATGCGGAACAAGTCACCTGCAAAAATTGCAGCCTCGTCTCCGCCTGTACCACCTCTGATTTCAAGAATGGCGTTCTTGTCATCCTGAGGGTCGGCAGGTATAAGCAGCAGTTTTATCTCCTCTTCGGTTTCGGGAATCTCCTTTTCGCAGTTGTCAATCTCCTCGCGTGCCATTTCGCGCAACTCTGTGTCGCTCTCATTGGCAAGAAGGTCTTTCGCTTCGGCCAGTGTAGTGAGCAACTGTATATAACGCTTGCGTGCGTCCATAATCTGCTCAAGTTCGCGATATTCCTTGTTGAGCTTTACATAGCGCTTCATGTCGGCAACCACAGCCGGGTCGGTTATGAGTGTCGATACTTCCTGAAAGCGTGCTTCCAGGTCGCCTAGTTTGCTCAATAGTGAATTGTTTTCCATCTCTTCTTCAAAGGTGTTTGCGCAATGCACGCGGTGTATCAATATCTGAATGTGCCGTAAGGACTTTCGATAATAAGCTCGTTCTTCTCGGCAGCCTCTACGCGTCCTACAATCTGTGCGTCAACTCCAAAGCTCTTGCTGATTGCAATAACCTCCTCGGCATGCTCTGGCTTTACATAGACCTCAAGTCTATGTCCCATGTTGAAGACCTTGTACATCTCGGCCCAATCTGTTCCGCTTTGCTCCTTGATTGTCTTGAATAGGGGAGGAATGGGGAAAAGGTTGTCCTTGATCACTCTCTTGTTCTCGACAAAATGCATGACCTTTGTCTGGGCACCGCCCGAACAGTGTACCATTCCGTGAATCTCGGGGCGCAAAGCGTCAAGCATTTTCTTTACAATGGGGGCATATGTACGTGTTGGTGACAACACGAGCTTGCCGGCATCGAGTGGTGAGCCTTCAACCTTGTCTGTCAATTTCAGACCACCGGAATATGTCAGATCTTCGGGTACTGCGCAGTCGTAGCTCTCCGGGTATTTCTCGGCAAGATACTTGCTGAAGACGTCGTGACGAGCCGAAGTCAGACCATTGCTTCCCATACCTCCGTTGTACTCCTTTTCGTATGTTGCCTGGTCATATGACGCCATACCGACAATTACATCACCGGCTGCAATGTTTGCATTGTCAATTACATCGCTGCGTTTCATGCGGCATGTAACTGTACTGTCTACAATGATGGTACGTACAAGGTCACCTACGTCGGCAGTCTCGCCGCCTGTTGCATAAACACCCACGCCCATCTCACGCAGTTCGGCAAGCAACTCGTCTGTACCGTTGATTATTGCAGAGATCACTTCGCCGGGAACCAGCAGCTTGTTGCGGCCTATTGTTGATGATACAAGAATGTTGTCGGTAGCTCCTACACACAGCAGGTCGTCGATGTTCATTATAAGCGCGTCCTGTGCAATGCCTTTCCAAACGCTTATGTCACCGGTCTCTTTCCAGTAGAGATATGCTAGTGACGATTTTGTTCCGGCTCCGTCGGCATGCATTATATTGCAATACTCGGGGTCACCACCCAGTATGTCGGGTATAATCTTGCAGAAAGCCTTTGGGAAAAGTCCCTTGTCGATGTTTTTGATAGCATTGTGTACATCCTCTTTTGACGCGGAAACACCACGCAACATGTATCTTTGATCGCTCATGAATATGATTTTTAATTGTTTTTACCTTAATTATTTTGCGAAGATAATATAAAGCGGTTGAAAATTCAAAAAAAAGAGGAATTTTCAATCTGTTTTT
>JAFZFM010000201.1 GCA_017555865.1 Bacteroidaceae bacterium | reverse complement strand
CCCCTTCGCCTTTCAGGCACTCCCCCTATTATTATGGTTTATGCAAGTAAATTAAGAGAAAATAGGTTTGTAAAATTCATTTCTTTTGATGACAGCAAACATCCTTGCCACAATTTTTGCTCTTAATGCGTTTATGACTGTCATCTTGTTTTTACCCTCTTCTACTTTTCTCAAATAATACTCTTTCAGTTCTCCGCCGGCTTTGCTGATAACAGAGACGGCTGAGAGGTGAAGGAGTGCTTTTATACATTTATCTGCACGGTGCGATACCCTCGCTCTTGAATGCTGGCTGCTGCCAGATGTGTATTGGAATGGAGCCAAGCCTGCAAAGCAGTTGAACTGTCGTGCATTATCAAAGCGGGTAAAGCCCTCTGTCACTATAATCATATTCAAAGCGACTACCGGACCTACACCATCTATTGATTGTAAAAGTTTGTATTGTCTATCGAGTACTTCAGTGGAACTTACGATACTTTCCATTTCATCAGTAATTGACTTTATGGCTTCTTCAAGTCCTTTCATCAACTTTTTCAGCCTTCTTGCTTTGTCGTTATAAGTTCTTTCGGCCATATACTCCTTCTGGTCCTTGAGTTGCGCCTTGTATTTGGCAAGATCAACTACATAAAGACTGCGTTCGACTTCAAGTTGCTTCAGACGCTCGATTTCCTTTTCCGGGCGTTCGTAATATCGCACTTTATCCTCAAAGCGAGCTGCATATATCGCAATGCGCCTGGCGTCAATCTTGTCATTCTTCCCGCGCTGTACACCCGATGAATACTTTATGTTGGATGGATGTTCAAGCCACAGCTTGCATTCAACACTTTCGCATGCGCATACAAGCGGATAGGTGTACTGTCCCGTGTGCTCTGCGCAGATAAGCATATGTGCATTGTCAATGCCGTAGTCGCTTTCCAGCTGGCGTATCAACGCTATTACCGCACCTTGATGATTTGCCACGACTTCCTCATGTACGACCTTGTTTTCGAACATCACACAGAAATCCAGTTTCTTTTTTGAGACATCAACACCGATAAAATAAAAATTATTCATACTTTTGTACATCTTTGTGAAGTAAAGGAACTTGAACTTAACCTAAAAACCTTAACAAGATCCAGGTTTAAATTATTATACAGGTCTTGGTTCAAGAAAGGCGGGGAGACCAAATAGAGGGACGGTTCTATTCCACAGAAAGTGTTGGTTCACTCTCCGTCTTCCTTTACATCAGTTAAACATCATAGGCAAATATAATCATTCTACTTTATCTTTCTTTTCTTGCGCAAATCTAAGGTTGGAAAGTGGGAGAGCTTAGATTGGCGGTTTGGAAACAGTTCCTCGCCCTCTTTGAGGGGAGGTGTCGGCTTGCCGACGGAGGGGAGAAAGTGCTGCGTGCGACCATTTGCTGCAAGGGTTGTACTCTTTGCTCTTTGCTCTTTACTCTTTACTCTCTATAGATACTTTGCTACGCTCTGACGTGTTGTTGAGGGCTTGCCCGAAAAATGACAAACTACCTTTGGGTCAACACCTATATTATTGCTTTATTTTTTTACACGCCGCCCCTATTTAACATTATTTAACAACATAGAAGAAATATAACCACCTCTTTAAATATATATTTGTATATTTTTATATCTATTTGGATTTAGCGAAAAATTTAAGCAACAAAATATGAAAATTAAAGTTTGTCAACGGATTACGACATTTGTCGCCATGTGTGTAACACTCGTTGTCGCCACACTCCTATTCTCGTGCGACGACACACTGCCCGGAAGCCACGGGACACAACCTGGCGAGACAATTTCACTGAGCGCACACCTGCAACAGCAGAACCAGACCAGAGCAAATGAGCAGGGTTTCGTTACGGGTGACCGCATGGGTATATACATTGTGGACTATGTAAACGGAGAACCCGGTGCACTGCATGCTAAGGAGAACAGAGCTTCGAACGTATTGTATACTTTTGACGGCGACAGCTACAGATGGTCTGCTTCAACAGAGATTTACTGGAAGGATAAGACTACACCAATCGACGTCTATGGCTATTACCCCGGTGCCAACTACATTGGCGACCCTGCACGCTATAATATAACAGTAAGCGAGAAGCAGAACCTGCAGCCAGCCGAGGGGGAGATGTCGAACTACGAAGCGTCCGATTTCCTTTGGGGAAAAGCTACAGACATAGCCCCAACCAAAGAAGAGATTACTGTAAAATACTCTCACCGCATGGCTGGTGTTTGGGTGACACTTGTTGCTGGTAATGGAATAAGCGAGACCGAATGGCAAAAACTACCAAAAATTGTGCAGATAGACAACACTGTACGCAGCGCAACAGTGGACCTCGCAACCGGTATTCCCGTTGCCGAGGGTAATGTGGACGTAAGCATTGCTATGTTGCAGCAGGGTGAAGATGGATACCGTGCTGTTGTCGTTCCGCAAACCGTTGCTGCAGGCAAGAGCCTTTTGAGCATAACCATAGACGGTGTGACATACAGACACAAACTTGCCGGAGATATGATTTATCTGATGGGCAAGATGCACAATTTCACCGTAACAGTCAACCGAAGCGAAGCTACCGGTGAATTTGAACTTGAGGTTGTCGATGGTGGCATAACACCATGGATAAACGACGAGGTTTCACACCAATTCAGCACACAAGCATACGTTGTCATAGACAGCCCCGAAGTTGGCAAACTCAAGGAAAGCATTACAAATGCCGGATACGATTACAAAGAGGTACAGAACCTGAAGATCACCGGTAAACTCAACAGTGATGACTTCTCGTTTATCAAGAAAGATATGACTTCACTTAGACACCTGAACCTTAAAGATACCAAGGTGTGGGCACGCCACGACAACTGGCCAGAAGGCAGGGATGTGTGGTATGTCGAGGATGAACTTCCCGGCGGTGCATTCAGCGGTAACCAATGCATACGCTCCATAATTTTGCCCTCATCATTGAAAAAAGTTGGACAAGGTGCGTTCAGTGGATGTAACCTCATGTATTCAACCCTTGAAATTCCCGAAGGGGTGACATATATTAGTTATTGCGCCTTTGCATATAACAACTATAACGGAATGACGCTTATCTTACCTAGTACACTTGACTCAATTGAAGGAAACACCATCACCGAGTGCGAATGGGAATGTGAACTGCAATTAAGCGACAACATTAAGTGGATTGGTGACAGTGACTATGGCCATTGCAGTACACCAAGGTTTAGAGGTATTTTACACGTACCATCAAAATTGAAAAATATACCTGCAGGACTTTTTGCAGGAATGGGTAGTAACGGCAGTTTCACTGGCAACATAGAGATTCCACAAGGTGTAACCGAAATTGGCGAGGCTGCATTCAAAGCCTCCTTGAAAAACAGAGTAGACGTTACAATACCGAAAGGTGTAAAGAAGATAAACCACATTGCCTTCTTTGGTCTCCGTTTTTCTTCACTTAAGTTCAACGACGACCTTGAAGTAATTGGACAGTCTGCCTTTGAAGGAGCAAGTATCCCATTTCATGTGGAATTGCCCAAGAGTTTGATAAGGGTCGATGAAGAGGCGTTCCTGTATTGTGGTATTGAAGGAGAACTTGTTATCCCCGAAGGGTGTCTTGAAATTGGCAGAATGGCTTTTGCCGGTTGCAGTTTTACAAAAATAACCCTTCCAAGCAAACTTGAATATATAAATAATGAGGCATTTTATTCAGTTGGCCCTATTACGGAATTGACAATACCCAAATATGTGGATTGGATAGGCTATAGGGCATTTGGCGACAACAGATATCTGCAGACAGTCGTGTCGCTTAATCCCGAACCGCCAACAATGAAGGATAACGTTTTTGAAGGTATCTATTTTGACAAAGTTATATTGCAGGTTCCTGAGCAATCTGTTGAACTGTACCGTAAGGCCGATGGGTGGAAGGAGTTCAAGAACATTACAGCATATCGTGAACTGGCTTTCAACGTTCCCGAAATCATATGTATGGATAAAGGCACTACACGCGAAGGTATTATACGTGCAGAGGGTGCTTGGGAGGTTGCAGAGTGCCCATCGTGGGTAACCGTGACACCATCATCGGGAATATACAAAAAGGATGAGTTGACTGTCACTGTAGCTGGACAACCTGCAGGCAGCCCGACACGTGAGGGCAGGATTGTGTTCCGTCTGAAAGATAAGGACTATACCACATACACAACCATTCGCCAGGTTGGCTGCGATGTTGCCGAGGACGAGACAATTGTTTTGCAGGAGGCTACTGCAGGTGCTGCAAAAGCAATTCCGCTGTTTATTGTGGGTGACGGTTATAACGCCGACGACATTGCAAGTGGCAAATACCTTGCCGAAGTACGCGAGCAGATGGAACATTTCTTCAGCATTGAACCAATGAAAAGCTATCGCAACTACTTTACTGTAAGCACCGCTATTGCCGCATCGCCCGAAAGTGGAATAAACGGACTTACCAAGTTCGATACAAAGGATTTTGGCGGCAACGACAATAAGGTGATGGATTATGCACGTAAATATGGTGTTGGAATAAGCGGAAATGAGGGGAACAGCACTGTTATGGTGCTGCTCAACACCAATATGACATCGAACAGGAGTTCACTGCATGCAAATGGTCTTTCAATAAGCTACATAGGCAAGAGTACCGATGTCTACCCGTTCAACCAACAGGGTTTTGTATTGCATGAAGTAGTAGGACGCGGATTCGGCAAGCTGGCTCCGGAGAGTGTGAACCACTTCACATTCATAAAGAGCTGCGGTTGCTTTGGCTGCAATATGATGATTACATACAATGAGTACAAGGCAAGAGGCTGGTGGCAGAATGTTTCAATTACCCCCAAGATGAGCGACCTGCCCTGGAGTCATCTTATATTTGATGAGCGATATGCGCAGTATGTCGATGTGTATGAAGGAGGTTTGAACCACTCGCGTGGAACATACCGATCGGAAAACAAGAGTGTAATGGGTAACCAGTTTGTTTCATACTTCAACACCATAAGCCGCGAGATTCTTGTACGTCGAATTATGCAGTGCGCCGGGGAGAGATACAGTTTTGAGGATTTTGTTGCAAAGGACAAGATAGAACTGCCCGAAGAACTTATGGTGGAATAAATAAGCACTAAAGATAAATAAAAACAAGGATAAATATGAAATATATAAAATACAGTTTTCTGCTGTTTGCAGTGTTGTTGCAAGGTATACTTTGCACATCGTGCCAGGAGGAGAGTTTTAAGGGCATAGATTATTCCGGTGGCCCAATAAACTTCTCGGCAGGAGTTTTGCAGCAATATGACACGCGAGCAAACGACAACGGCTTTGCCGATGGCGACAGAATTGGTGTTTTTGTAGTGAACTACAAGGATGGAAACAGCCAGCCATTGGCTTTGAGCGGCAACCATGCCGACAATGTCATGTTCACATATAGCCAGGACAATGACAAATGGACCGGTGCATACCAACTCTACTGGAAAGACAAGAGTACCCCTGTGGACGCATACGGTTACCACCCCTTCGACAATGAACTGTCAAGTGTTACAGCCTACCCTTTCAACGTACAGCGTAACCAACGCGATGAAGTCGGAAACAGCTCCATCACAGGCTACCAGGCAAGCGACTTCCTTTGGGCAAAGGCAGAGGGTGTTATCCCAACCACAGCACCACTTATACTGCAACACAAGCACATTATGGCAGGAATTGAGGTGAAACTTGTCGAAGGTGTCGGCTTTGAGGAAGGAGAATGGACAAACCTGGAAAAACAGGTTGTGATAGAGAATACCCGTCTGGAGGCTACCATAAACCTGCAGGATGGTATTGTAAATGTGGACAACTCTGCTGAGATCAAGAGTATTATTCCACAAAAGAGTGGCGACAGTTTCCGTGCGATACTTATTCCACAGAGCGTTGATGCAGGAAAAGCCCTATTCTCCATTACTGTTGGCTCCCAAAGCCATAAGTTTACCCGCAAAGAAGAGATGGCATACATACCCAAAAAGCTACACCGCTTCACAATTCAGGTAAACCATGTACTACCCACCGGAGATTATGACTTTAAATTATTACAGGAGAGCATTGTTGCATGGCAGGGTGACAAGTTATCACACAATGGTGCGGCACGCGAATATATTACCGTGCATGTCAACGAAGGTGAATATATTGGTGATATCATAGAACAGATGGGAATTAAGCCAAGCGAAGTGATAAACCTGAAACTTACCGGCAAGTTTACGAAACACGACCATTTCCGTTACATACGCGAAAACATGCCACAACTCGAGGCTGTAAATATGCGGGAACTTAGAATTAACGATAATGACCATATTCCATACAGGGCATTCAACAGTATGGGCTATCTACAGGTTGTGATATGGCCCGAAAACCTTAAAGGTATAGATGATGAAGCCTTTGCGGGTTGCAACCTTCGAGGCTCGCTTATATTCCCTGAAGGGCTAAAACATATTGGAGATGCCAGTTTCCAGGCCTACGGCAAGCAACCAAATGCATTTACAGGAGAAATTTATATACCATCATCTGTTGAATATATAGGCTATTCAGCCTTCAGTGGTTTGAACTTTCAAGGAGAACTTGTCTTACCTGCAAAGATGAAATCATTGGTTCAATGGGCATTTGTTAACTGTAATTATTTGACGGGTAAGATTGTTGTGCCCGAGGGCTTGACTGAGGTTTATCCTGCCTGGGCGCCAAATATGACAGGAGATGTCATTATTCCGCAGGGGGTAAAGAAAATACACGGACTTTGCGGTAAAGTCACATCTGTATATATACCGGAGGGTGTGGAGGAAATAGCAAACTTGAACATCTCCACACTACGAGGCTCATTGATTGTTCCAAACAGTGTTAAGAAAATAAATCAGGGCACTTTTGAAGGCTCAAGCCTATCGCACATAAAAATGCCCGATAATCTGGAAATAATTGAGCCTTATACATTCAATAACTGCAAATATCTGCAGGATACCGTCATAATACCATCTACAGTTATACAGATAAAAAATAATGCTTTCAGCAATTGTGTGAAACTGACAGCAGTCGTATTGCCTGAAAAACTTGAAGGAATAGAGGGGGCAGCATTCAAAGATTGTCGTTCACTGAACTATGTACAATGTTTGAGCAAGACGCCACCCCTTCTCGCAGCCGACGCTTTCAATGGTGTAGAGAAGAATAACTTTACCCTTGTTGTCCCCGAAGGTTGCGTGGATGCATACCGTAATGCTGATGGCTGGAAAGAGTTCAAGCGTATTTCCACATACTTCAATTTTGTATGCCGCCCGATGAAAGCCAAACTGTTGAACAGGAGTAACACAAGAACTGTCATCCTTAATGCTGACGGTAATTGGAGTATAACACATTGCCCTGAATGGGTAACCCCATCGGCAACAAGCGGTTACAAGAAGACCGAACTGAAAATAACAATAGATGAACTTACCCGTGGTGCCGGCAACCGCAACGACAGCATTGTCTTTACTCTTACCGACAAGATTGATGATGCAGGCAACCCCATTACCTGCTATTACAAGATACAGCAGTTCGATTCGGAGTACAACGAGAACAGCGAAATACAACTTCAACAGGCAACAAAAGGTAAAGGCATTAACATTATCTTTACCGGCGATGGATATGACGCCGAGGATATTGCCACCGGCTCGTTCATAAATGATATAAACGAGGGCATGGAATATTTCTTTGCAGTAGAGCCATACATTACATACAAGGAGTACTTCAATGTATATGTTGACGTTGCAATGTCGTATGAAAGCGGTGTGTGCGACAACGTGGACATTTGGCGAGAGACCAAGTTCAATACCACATACGGCGCGGGCAACGGAGGTCGTTTAAAGGTCAATTTCGACGCAATTGCTTCATATATTGTAAATGATGTCGAGAACTCTGTTGTAGTAAGGGAACAGGACGACAACGCAACTGTAATATGTATACTGAATAGCAATGCCTATGAAGGTGTCACACAACTTAATAGCAATGGTTCTTCCCTTGCAGTTGTGCCACATAGTAGATACAACTATCCCAATGATTACAGAGGTCTTATACAACATGAAGCATGCGGGCATGGTTTTGGAAAACTTGGAGATGAGTATATATACCACCGTAACCATATTGACAAATGCCCTTGTATATGTTGTGCACATAAATCAGAATTGTTGTTCTATAAATCAATAGGTTGGTTCAGAAACCTCTCTGCTTCGGGCAAATACAGTGACATAGAGTGGAGACATCTTATATTTGATGACCGTTACCAGGACATAGTAGATATATATGAAGGTGGTTACTTCCATGGTGAGGGAGTGTTCCGCTCCGAGGTAAACTCCTGTATGAACAATAATGTGCCATATTTCAGTACAATATCACGGCAGGCAATTGTCGAGCGCATTAAAATGCTTGCAGGGGATAGTTTTGACTTTGAAGAGTTTGTTGCAAACGATAGCCGTGAGATGGGAGACAAATTCCTGACAAGGAATGGCGGAGGTGTTTCCGAGGATATCTTACATTCACAACCACCTGTTTACAAGAAGGGCTCTTTGTTGGATCATGTTAAAAAATAATCAAAGATGAAAAAGAATATAATATATACATTTATCACTTTGTTGGTGTTTGCGTGTACCGAAGAGAGTATTGACAACACCATGGGTGGTAGCAACGTGATTCCTATAGATATAGAGAATAACTACCCTGTACAGAGTGCAACAAGAGCTTCGGACAATGGTTTTGTAGCAGAGGATGCTGTGGGTATTTTTGTTGTTGATTACAACAGTGACGGTACCCCAGGTGAGCCTATGCTAAAGGGTAACCGCGCATCGAATACAAAGTTCATTTACGACGGCAGCAAATGGGCAGCCTCGTACCAATTGTATTGGGCAAACAGCAAGACACCGGCCGATTTCTATGGCTATTATCCATTCGACCAATCACTGTCATCTGTAACAGAATACCTTTTTGCAGTTGAGCAAAACCAGAACACTACCACAAACGGCAAAGCCTGTTATGAGAAGAGCGACCTGCTATGGTCGAAGATAGAGAAGGTTACACCAACAACTGAAGCCATCCCCATGAAGTACAAACACCTTATGGCTGGTATAACCGTGACTCTTGAAAAAGGAGAGGGATTCACTACTGGAGAATGGAGCGAATTGGAAAAAGTTCTCCTTGTTGAAAATACAATAACCAATGGAACTGTAAACCTCGCTACCGGAGAATGTTTTGTGGGAGAGGGAAAAGCCAAGCCTATTGTACCGCTATTCCACAATGGTGCATGGCGTGCAGTTGTATTTCCACAGACAGTTGTAGAAGGTAAAGCCTTACTGAGTATAAACATTGATGGGCAATCGTACAGGTTGGTTAAAGGTGCAGCAACAAACTATTTAAGCGGTAAAATGCATAACTTCACCATTACTGTAAACAAGAACAGTGCAAACGGAGAATACGATTTCGTCCTTGCCGCAGATGATATTCTTGCTTGGATTGATGACCCTCAGTTGCACGATGGTCTTGTAAAACAATATACAATAGTAAAGCTTGAGCAGGCAGGTACAATAGGCGAAGTGATGAAAAACATGAATCTGGAACTGGATAAGATTACTTCTTTGAAGGTTGAGGGTAATGTTGATGCTACTGATTTTAAATTCATGACAGATAGCCTTTCGCATTTGACAAACCTAAATTTGCTTAAGTGTATTATTGTTGCGGACAAGAACGGAAATGGAGCCGGCACTATATGTAACCTTGGCAATCCCTCTTTGACATACGTAGTTTTTCCGGAAAAGAGCTTGAAGGTGGTTGCAGGAAGTGCATTCTATAGAAGTTCATTGAAAGGTTTACTTAATCTACCCGAAGGACTTGAAGTTATTGAGCATTGGAGTTTTGAAGGGTGTAATTTCAGAGGTGAATTAAAGTTTCCTTCTACACTAAAGAGACTTGATGGCACTCTTGGAGAAGGCTTTACCGGACCTTTGATTTTTCCAGATGGTATAGAAGCTATAACTTCACCACCTCGCGGTAACTTTACTGGAACTCTGTCAATTCCGTCATCATTGAAGGAAATGTCTGGATATTGGTCTTATCCAAATTTGACAGGAACACTTGTGATACCGAAATTCATGACTGAAGTTGGTGGTTTTGCAAATGGAGGATACACAAATATTGAGTTCCACGATGGAATAATCAAAATTAACAAAGAAGCATTTATCGGGTCTAGCCTATCTGGTGAACTTGTCTTGCCCCCAAATCTGAAATTTCTTGGTGGTAAGGCTTTTGCAGGAACAAAGATAACAAAAGTCATATTCCCCGAGGGTTTGCAGTTGATGGGAGACGGTAATTACAACACAGAAGGAACTTTTACCAATTGCAAATATCTGATGGGTACAGTGACTCTACCAAAGAATGTGGTACGCTTGCCAGGTGGTTGTTTTGCGGGTTGCTCCGGAATTACCGGATTAGTTATTCCCGAAGGTATTGATATTATTAGTGAAAATGCCTTCAATGGTTGCAGTTCCTTGAACAGTATCGTTTGTGAGGATACAGAGCCACCATTGGTTCTTGAAAATGCTTTTTATGGAGTGAATAAGGACAACTTCACTGTTGAAGTTCCCAAAGGGTGCGTAGAAAAGTATAAGAATGCACCGGGATGGAGTGATTTCAAGCGCATAGCAGAGTACTCAAATTTCGTATGTCGTCCGGCACAGGCAAATGCCCTTAACAAAATGCATACAGAGACTTTGGTGCTGAATGCCGATGGCGATTGGGAGGTGGAGCATTGCCCATCGTGGATTACTTTGTCAAAGACAAAAGGAAAAGGAAAGAGCGAACTGTATCTAACATTCACAGAACTTGAACACGGCGCCGGAAACCGCAGGGATAGTATTCTGTTCCGCATGCCGGCCGAAGACCATAGAACATATTGTGTAGTATCGCAGTATGACTACGTACACGACGAAGACAGTTACATTACCCTGCAGAACCACAGCAAGGGACAGGGCATCGACATTATGTTCATTGGTGACGGATGGAATGGTGAAGATATATCCAACGGCTCATACCTTGAACTGATAAAAGAGCAGACAGAACACTTCTTTGCAGTTGAGCCTTATAAGAGCCACCGTGAATACTTTAATGTACATGTTGCTTTTCCACTGTCACAGGAGAGTGGTGTGAACACAATGCACACTTACGTAAACAACAAGTTCGGAACACTTTATGGCTATATTGGCGATATGTGTTCTATAGACCGTTTGCTGACCGAAAGTGACCTGGTTATTGAGTATGCATTTGGAAGCGGTGCCTTGAAAAAGGAGAACCGTTGGCGCTCAATGATTATACTTGTACCAAACTCCGATATATACAGTGGTGTAACAGAGTTCCATAACGGCATGCCACTTAGTATATGCCCACCATCGAACCGGCCATACCCACAAGATACACGAGGTGTGATACAGCACGAGGCCGGAGGTCATGGCTTTGGACGATTGGCCGATGAGGAAATCATATATTCATCATGGGCAACTCCGAATATAATTGCCGAAATTGAGGCTAAACACAGGGAGGGTTACTACAAGAATATTGCAACCACCTCAAAGATGAGCCAGGTTCCATGGGCCGATTTCATCTTTGACACACGCTACAGCGACTATGTTGATATTTATGAGGGCGCATATTCATATATGCGCGGAGTGTTCCGTTCGGAATCAAACTCATGTATGAACTATGGAATTCCTTATTATAACGCGATTTCACGCCTTGAAATTATGAAGCGTATATTCGACTACGCACGTGAAAGGTTCAGCATGGACTATTTCTATGCCAACGACACCAATGAATGGGGTGACACCGACGGCACTACAAGAGCCGGAACAGAGCATACATTCCTGCAGGGCTCATCGTACGCCGGGAGCAACCAGCACAATGAGCCACAGTTTGTAAAAGCTAAAGAACAAGGAGTATGTGTGCGTGAGATACGTGACAGACTTAAAAAGAACAACAGATAAGAATATTAACCACAAGAAAATAAAAGAATCAGGATATGAAGACTACAAGATGTTTTTTGGCAGCAGCCATTGCACTGTTTTTTGCAGCATGCAGCAATGAGAATGATTTTGAGAAGAGATATACTCCCGAGGATGGAGAGATACAGTTGATGATGGTTCACCCTAACCAGACCCGCGCCACAGAGACCAGTTTTGAGGAGAGTGACTCAATTGGTGTTTATGTAACAGAGAGTGAAGCCAATCTGCAACTTGCCGGTAATGAGGTTAACAACGAATTGTTCACATATAACGGCACAAACTGGACATCGCTGCGTAAAGTTTACTGGAACAGTGGCAGGCACAACGTCTATGCATATTACCCCTACAGTAGAACTATAAATGATACAGAGAACTATAGTTTTACAGTAGACACAGACCAGAGCACATATACAGGCTATACCAGAAGCGATTTCCTTTGGGCAGCAGCAACAGATGTAGAGGGAAGCAACGAGCCTGTTGCCATGCAGTTTGCACACAAGATGAGCAATGTGGTAGTGACACTGGAAAAAGGTGAGAATTTTGAAGGCAATATACCCGAGGATACCGAAGTGTATATATTGAGTACTGTGAACAAAGCACTGATAGACCTTTCAACCGGCGATGCATGTAAGGACCACTATGCAGCTACAGCTTCAATACGTTGCCGCAAGACAAGCAGCACAACATACCAGGCAATTATTGTGCCACAGAGCCTTACATCACGCCGTCCTTTGGTTGAAATAATCTCGGGTAATGTATCGTACCTTGTAGAGGGCAAGATAAGCTATGTTCAAGGTATGCGCCACAACATTGTAGTGACCCTTGACAAGAACCCCGAGAAGATTGAGATTGAGATTGGAGGTAGTGTAAATGGTTGGAATTAATATTCTTATAATAGAGCAATATGTATAGATATCTTTATTATATATTGGGTATATTGCTTGTAGCAGGCTGCTCAAATGAGGATAGATTTACACCCGATGATGAGGGGAAACAGAAGGTCAACATTTCGGTATTTGCCGAGAATGGTACAATTGGCAATGATATAAAGGCTGGTCTTTATATGGTAAACTATATAAACGGTTTTGAAGAGGAACTGTTACCTGCGGGAAACTATATCAACAACCAATTGATTGTTTACAGAAACAACAGATGGGAATCGAGAGAGCCGATTTATTGGTACGACGAAACCACCGCTGCCGATTTCTATGTATATGCACCATACAAAGAGGATGTTGAGAATGCTTGTGCACTGCAATTCTGTGTAGATACAGACCAAAGAATGGAAAAAAGAATGGCGCAAAGCGATTTCTTGTGGGGAATAATCAAAAGGGAATATCCCTCGGAAAATAGTTTTGAGCTGAAAATGCAACACCATTTCAGCAAACTGACCGTGGTAATCACCACCGATGGAACATTTGAAAATTTATCGGCAGACAATATCTCTGTAGCAATTGGGGGAACAAAAACCTCATCAGAAATTAACCTGCAGACAGGAGAGATTGCAGCAATGGGCGAGGTGCAGGATGTTATATGCCATAATAACGGCGACCTGTCCTACACAGCAATTCTGATACCTCAACAGATACCGTTCTCCGATTTTATAAAGATTGACTGGAACGGGAACCCATATACACTACAAAGTGCATTCAGACTTGAAAGCAGAAAGGAGTACAAACTGACCGTCAAATTGAAGAAGACTGCCGGAGGATTTGATATTGGCATTGAGGGTTGGGATATTATAGATGAGGACTTTGGTGGCATAATAGGAGGTGTATAAAAAATGAATAGAGCTAAGTTATTGATTATTCTGCTTCTGTGCTTTGCCGGACTTCAACAGGCTGTAGCACAAAGCGATATAGAATTGACCGACAGTATCTCCAACGAATGGGAAGGAGATACTGGTGGCGGTGGAATTATACCATCTATACCATCGAACCCGGTCACAAGCCTTACATTGTCGCAAACGAGCATAACCATTAAGGGAGGTGAACGCTATAAACTTACTGCCAAAACGAACAGTGACGCGGGAAACAAAAGGGTTATATGGAGTATTGCAGACAACAGCATTGCATTTATAGGAAGCGACGGTGCTGTACGTGGACTAAAGACCGGTAGAACAACTGTAACTGCCAGTTCTTTCTCTAACCCGGAGATAACTGCAAGCTGCAGTGTAACGGTTACATCGGATTATGTAGAGCCTGTAAGCGGATGGATTCTACCCTGGGGTAAGGATGAAGCCTGGGATATGAACTATCTCTACTTTGAACAATCCCAATATAAAGAGCCGTCACTCGATGAAAAAGGCAACAACTGGAAAGAGTTGAATTACGATGACACTGCATGGGGAACCCTTACCGGTCCTATGGGAAGCCCGGGAATAACGTTCTCTTCATATAACTATGAATGGAAAGGAGAGTATAACTGTTTCTGTCTGAGGCGTACATTTGCTTTGCCGAAAATTGGAAAAGGATCATATACATTTAGGATGCAACATGATGATGACATTGTCGTTTACCTGAATGGAACGGAAATTATAAACGAAACCGGCTGGACCGATGGCAAAATAAAAACATATACAATTCCATCGGATAAATTCATTGCAGGTGAAAATATTCTTGCAATATTTATCAAGCAGAACCATGGTGGAGCCTTCTTGGATTACTCTCTCTATTATAACGGTGTTGAGAAGCCATCGGATAATTTTGATATCGGTTTCTTGCCCGATGTAAACTTTGAATTCTTCTACGATGCAACATTGTATAATGAGGCAACCCAAAGCATACCGAATCACGAGGCTGCAAACCTTGCCGGACATAATTTAAAACTGACAGCGAACTTACCAGGTTTTAAAAACGGTAATCACCTGAGTATAGAAAACCGCTGTGAGGGCTACATAGACAGATGGAGCAAAGGTTCTACAGAATCGGGAGCATACTTCTATAGACAAGGTAGTGATTGCATGACAATTGTGTGCAGGGTGAAGCCGAAGATGAATACCGGCAATGCATCCGATTTGATTTCGAACAGAGGCACCGGATACAACTATATGTTCCGAGTAGGTGACCATAATTCATTCTTTTTGCATACAAAGACCGCCTATAATGAATCACGTGCAATAAACCTAAAGGAGCACGATGGTTCCCAAGTACTTGCTGTAAGAGTAGACGGAGCCAACAACTATATCCAATTGGACAACTTCACCACCGGTGAGAGTAAGAGAATCTCAGGAGTCAACTGGGGTGGCAGCGACAACATAATGAAGTTCTTTTACAATGAACAAAATGAGTATTACATAGGTGATGTCTATTGGATGTACTATTCGAAGAACTATGTTGCCGACAAGGATTTGAGAGGACTTGTATCGTATGGTCTGCGCAAGAGCTATAATTTGACATACATCGTTGATGGTGAAGTATACACAGTAGAAAAGATTGAGGAGGGAACCCAAATTACTCCAACAACCCCATACAAAGAGGGATATACATTCAGTGGATGGAGTGGACTGCCTAAAACCATGCCAGCAAGGGATGTGACAGTAACAGGTACATTTACTGCCAACACATATAAGATCACTTATATGGTAGATGGTGAAGTGTATACTACATCCAATGTAAAATATGGTGAAACAATAACAGCTATTGAAGATCCTACAAAGGAGGGATATACATTCAGTGGATGGAGTGGACTGCCTAAAACCATGCCGGCTAGAGATATTACTGTAACAGGTAGTTTTGCTATTAATAGCTACAATCTCGTTTACATAGTGGATGGAAAAGAGTACAAGAAACTGACAATAAAGTTTGGAGAGGCAATTACGCCAGAAGCAGAACTCACGAAAGAGGGATATACATTCAGTGGATGGAGTGAAGTTCCTGAAACCATGCCGGCTAGAGATATTACTGTAACAGGTACATTTACTGTAAACACATATAAGATTACTTATATGGTAGACGGTGAGGTATATACCACAGCCAATGTGAAATATGGTGAAACAATCATACCTATTGAAGAACCCACAAAAGAGGGATATACATTCAGTGGATGGAATGGATTACCAACTACAATGCCGACTAGAGATATTACTATAACAGGTACATTTACAGTAAACACATACAACCTTATTTATATATTGGACAATAAGGAATACAAGAGAGTTCCTGTAAAATTCGAAGAGAAGATTGAACCTGAAGCAGACCCTACCAAAGAGGGGCACACATTCAGTGGATGGAAAATAAAAGAATATGAAGCATATCCCATTGATATTGCCGGAAATGCAGACAATATGCTCTATTCCAATGCTTACTGCACAATGCCTGGTGATGAATTCATTGGATGGCATGTGCTGTTTGATGATGACCCAAACACATTCTTCCACTCGGAATGGAGTTCTGCAAATAGTTCCGATGGGCTTGAACACTATCTGCGTGTAGACCTTGGAGAGGGAAATGAGATTGAAAATTTCTCGTTTACATATACCAACAGAGGCAACCTAAGCGAAGGTGCACCTAAAACAATGGTTATTGAAGGAAGCAACATTGCTGATGGTACATACACAGAAATTACCACACTTACCGACTTGCCTGGCGATAAAGCAGATGTATATGAATCGGATATTATAGGAAACGGGAACAAATATAGGTTTATACGTTTTAGAGTGACTGAAACACAATGGAACCGACAATACAGCGAACATCCATTCTTCTACATATCGGAGTTTGGAATGACAGAGCAAAGAATAGGAAAGAAGCTTCCTGAAACCATGCCGGCTAGAGATATTACAGCAATTGGAAAATTTACTGTAAATACATACAAGATCACTTATATGGTAGACGGTGAAGTGTATAAGACTGTTAATGTAAAATATGGTGAAACAAT
>JAFZFM010000200.1 GCA_017555865.1 Bacteroidaceae bacterium | reverse complement strand
TCACGGCAACGGCCCATGCCTTGAAACTGCCTACGGCGCGGTAGGTGTGAAGCTTGTTCATGATGTGTAGCAGTGCTTCCTGCAACATGTCTTCGAGGTCGTCGCGGTTGGTGCAGTAGTTGCTGGCGTATGTGTAGAGGTATTTGCGCAGGTCGGAGACATTGAAGTATTCCTCAATGTCGGGGGTGTGGTCTTTCATCGTTGGGTGCCTTTTGCTTGTGTTTGTATTTTGCTGTATAAATATAACACTTGAAAAGGCGGTTTTGTTTGTTTACGCTAGGTTAATTTATGTTAAATGTATTTTTGGTCTCTCCTAACCCTTGCTGTAGATGGGAACAGGTTTTAGATACTTGACTTTAGCCCCTTGGGGCGCTTTGCTCTGTATGACAATCATGGGGGAGATAAGCGGTCTTAGCATGGTATTCTCACTAATGTGTAAAAAAATAATCCGGAATGTACTGTTGATACACTCCGGATTATACGTTTTATTGCTGTATTCTGTAAATATAATTTACTATAGTTGCTCTGTGCGTGCGAAGCTGCTTTCTCTTGCTTGTGCTAAGAACGTTATTTCAATGTTTCGACTATTCTGCCACATGCGAGTCCGTCGCCATAGGGGTTGACAGCTTTGCTCATGGTGTCGTAATGTGCCTGGTCATCGAGCAGTGCCGATACTTCGGCTACAATCTTTTGGTAGTTGGTGCCTACGAGCTTGACGGTGCCGGCTTCGAGCGCCTCGGGGCGCTCTGTGGTGTCGCGCATAACAAGTACGGGCTTGCCAAGGCCTGGGGCTTCTTCCTGAATACCACCACTGTCGGTTAGTACAATGGTGCTTTTCTCCATCAGGTATACGAAAGAGAGGTATTCCAATGGCTCAATGAAGAACATGTTCTTATCCCCTTCGCCCTGTGGGCACTCCCCCTTAGAAAGTGGGAGAGTTTCTTTGTTTACCACATGTTCACCGAAAACCTCGGCGATTGGTTTGCGCACGTTGGGGTTTAGGTGCATTGGGTATACAAAATCTACATTGGGGTATTTCTGTGTCAAGTCCTTGATGGCTGTACACATGTTAATGAAGCCGTCGCCGAAGTTCTCGCGGCGGTGACCGGTGATGAGTACCAGTTTCTTTCCGTCGGAAAGGCGGTTTACGTCATATCCGGCCTGGGCAAGCTGTGCTTGCAGTTCGCTGTTGAGTGCCTGGTCTTCCTTGATTTTGTTTACAACCCAGTAGAGTGCGTCGATGACTGTGTTGCCGATTACGGTAATGCTCTCTTCTGTAACAGCCTCGCGCAAGAGATTTGCCTTGCTGAGTGGTGTGGGGGCAAAGTTGTAGGTTGCTATGCGGCTTGTAATCTGGCGGTTCATCTCCTCGGGCCATGGGCTGTAGATGTTGTGGGTGCGCAAGCCTGCTTCGACGTGTCCCACCGGTATCTGTTGGTAGAATGCTGCAAGGGCGGCTGCGGTACTTGTTGTGGTGTCGCCGTGTACAAGTACAACGTCGGGCTGTGATTCCTTTAGTACGTCGCGCATTCCGGTGAGTACGCGGGCTGTGACGTCGTAAAGGTCCTGGCCCGGCTTCATTATGTTAAGGTCGTAGTCGGGGGTTATCTTGAAGAGCTGCAGAACCTGGTCGAGCATTTGTCGGTGCTGTCCGGTAACGCATACGATGGTTTTGAATGAGTCCGGGTGTTTCTGGAACTCTTTTACCAGTGGAGCCATCTTTATGGCCTCGGGGCGCGTTCCGAATACGAGCATTATTTTTTTCATATGTGGAATGTTGCTTGTTTTTGTTGCCAGAGTTAAGATATTCCCCTCTGGCTAAAATGTTAAAGTGTGTTCAAATGTACAAAACTTATTTGTATTTGCAAAAAAAAAAACTTGTGTTTGCACTTTGGTCAGTCGCGACGGAAAATGTCGCGGGTATAGACTTTGTCCTTGACATCGTCCAGGGCGGTGTCGTAGCGGTTGGCTATGATTGCTTGTGATTGTGATTTGAATTTGTCAATATTGTTTACTACTCGGCTGCCAAAGAATGTTGTGCCGTCCTCGATTGTTGGTTCGTAGATGATGACTTCGGCGCCCTTGGCTTTGATACGCTTCATTACTCCCTGTATTGATGATTGGCGGAAGTTGTCGCTACCGGCTTTCATGGTAAGACGGTATACGCCTATTGTGGGAACAGAGGCCTCCCCCGTACCCCTCCCGTAGAGGGGAGATTCGGGCATTGCGGAATCTTTGCTATATTGGTATTGGTTACTTTCGCTATAGCCATACCAACCGGCCATGCGAAGTACCTGATCGGCTATGAAATCCTTGCGGGTGCGGTTGCTTTCTACAATGGCGCTCATCATGTTTTGTGGTACTTCCCGGTAGTTGGCAAGTAACTGCTTGGTGTCCTTTGGCAGGCAGTAGCCGCCGTAACCGAACGAAGGGTTGTTGTAGTGGTTGCCAATGCGTGGGTCGAGTCCTACACCCTGTATGATGGCTGCAGAGTCGAGCCCCTTGATTTCGGCGTATGTGTCGAGTTCGTTGAAGTAGCTCACACGCAGGGCAAGGTAGGTGTTGGCGAATAGTTTTACGGCTTCGGCTTCCTTTAGCTCCATGAACAGGGTTGGAATGTTCTCCTTGATTGCGCCTTGTTGCAGGAGCGACGCAAAGGTGTGGGCAGCTTCGTCCAAATGATTGCCGGCTATGGCTTTGATGGCCTGGTTGGCTTCGCCTTCCTCACTCGCGTCTCGGCAAACACTAAACGAGTTTTGTCTGCTCTCGCTGCTTGTTCGGTTTTCCTCGTCGAAACGGTTAATCATCTTTGGAAATCCAACGATTATTCGACTGGGGTAGAGGTTGTCGTAGAGTGCCTTGCTCTCGCGCAGGAATTCCGGTGAGAAGAGCAGACGGAACTTGTGTGTGGTATCCCAGCCCTTTTCCTTGAACTTGCGGGCATACTTTACGTACAGGCTACGGCAATAACCCACGGGAATTGTGCTCTTGATGACCATGACGGCTTCGGGGTTTACCTCGAGCACAAGGTCGATGACATCCTCGATGTGGTGGGTGTCGAAAAAGTTTTTCTGCGGGTCGTAGTTGGTTGGGGCGGCAATGACAATGAAGTCGGCACCAGCGTATGCCTCGCGGCCGTCGAGAGTGGCGCGAAGGTTCAGTTCCTTCTGGGCAAGATATTTCTCAATGTACTCGTCCTGAATGGGTGATATGCGGTTGTTGATTTTCTCTACTTTCTCGGGGATTACATCAACAGCTACAACTTCGTTGTGCTGTGCCAACAGTGTGGCAATGCTCAAGCCTACATAGCCTGTTCCTGCAACTGCTATTTTCATATTCGTGGTTTTCTGCTGTTTGTCTATTTTATTTTTGCGGGTATGCCCGGGTTGGGCTTTTTACGGCTGTGGATGAAAGTGTTGCCAATACTTTTTCATCTCTTCAAAGTTACCGCGATTATTTGTGATTGCAAATGTTTTTGAAGGTTTTGTTTGTTTTGTGTCACTCCTTGAGCAACTTCTTTATGTTGGTGCGGGCTTGGGATATGTGTCGCTTTACGCTGGCAATGGATATTCCCATCTTTTGGGCTATCTGGTTGTAGTTGTAGCCTTGCAATATGAGTGCAATTATGGTTGCTTGCTGTGACGGCAGTAATGATACTATGTAGAAGACTTCCTTGCTGTTGCAGATGGGGGTGTTGTCCTTGTCGGCTGCGTTGCTGCTGTAGTTGCAGTCGATGGTATGTGCGGTGGGAATGGGTGGGGTTACTGAATTGATGAATATGTGCTTCATCAAAAGCTTTGCCCATGATTCGAAATCGCCTATTGCGCGGCAGGTGTCAAGTTTCTGTATTATGCGAAGGGTGGTCTCCTGTACCAGTTCTTCGGCAAGACTACGGCTGCCGGTGAGGTGCATGGCATAAATGTGGAGTGTCTCGCGCAAGCCGATGGTGTTGTTGATATTGTTTTGTTTGGTATCCAAAGATTTCATTTTTTGTGTTGATGAGTGTGTCGTTCATTTATATAACACTTGATATTGGTGATTTGTTTGTTTTTGATTGTGTTAATTCTTGTTAAATAGGTGCTCGGTATAAGTTCCTTGGGTAAAAGCAATAATGGTGACCGGATTCGCTCCGGTCACCATTATTGCTTGTTTTATGCGTTCTGGATTTTATCTGCTACTCTTGAAGTATGAGCCAAGTGAGAGTAGCCATGCTACTGCTATGCTCACTACCATACCGGTTGCTCCAAAAAGGAGGAAGTTTGCATTGGTACATTCGTTCATGAAGAATACTACTGCTTCGCCTGCAACGAAACCAGCAAGTGCAGCGTAGCCCTTGACGCGCTTCATGAATACGGCAATGAAGAACAGACCGCCCAAACCGCTTGTGAGGAGTCCCAGGGTCTCGTTGAAGAAGTCAAGGAACGACTGTATGTTCCATGTGGCCATGAACAGGGCCAGCAACAGACCTACCATACCGCTGGCTACTGAAGCCCAACGGGCCACGACTACGGTTTGCGAGTCGGTGGTGGCGGGGCGGAAACGTTTCCAGAAGTCTATTGAGAATGCTGTGGCTACACTGTTGATGTTGCTTGATATGGTGCTCATTGTTGCTGCAAAGATTGCTGCAATGAGTGCACCTGCAACACCTGCCGGCATCTGACTCATCATAAAGAATGGGAAGATGGCGTCGGATTGCCCCATGGTGATATCAAGCTCGGCTGGGTGGGTGTTGTAGAATGTGTATAGACCTGTACCTATCATATAGAAGGCTACAGACACGAATACGCTCATTATACCATTTACCAGAATTCCACGGCCTGCCGATTTCTCGTCGGGGGTGGTGAGGTAGCGCTGGATAACGGTCTGGTCCGAGGTGTAGGAAATCAGGTTGTTGGCCAGACCTCCGAGTATGATTACCCACCAGGTGGCCTGGGACCAGGAGTTGCTCCAATCGAACAGACGCAGTTTGTCGTTCTCCAATGCTATGTCGATACAACCGCTTATTCCGCCTTCGGTACCTACTGCCAGGTATATCACTGCAAAAATGGCTCCAAAGACAAGTATCAGGCCCTGGACTACATCGCCCCAGATAACAGCTTCTACACCACCCATGGTACAATAGACAATGGTGACAAGGCCCATAAGTACTATACACAGGTAGATGTCGATTCCGGTCACGGCTGTAAGTGCCAGTGAGGGGAGGTAAAGCACAATGGCCATACGTACAATCATGAATATGCAGAATAGTGTTGAGGCCAGCATGCGGGTAAAGAGGTTGAAGCGTTGTTCAAGTATCTCGTAGGCGCTGGTCACATTCAGCTTGCGGAAGTATGGCAGATAGTACTTGATGACTGGGAAGCTGACTAGCAATATCATCCAAAGCATTGGGTAGTAGGTCCAGTCGGTGCTGTAGGCCTTGGCGGGGATGGTCATGTAGGTTATGGCCGAGAGCATGGTGGCGTAAATACTGATACCTGCTGCCCACCAGGGAATGCGGCCGCCACCCTTGAAAAAGTCGTCGGCGCCGTTTTCCTTGCGCATGAAGTATATTCCCATACCTAACATGGCAATAAGGTAGAGTGCAAGTACAGTCCAGTTGAGCCATCCGAAACTCTTTTCGTTGCTGACCTCGATGTGTGTCACATCGGCACTGCGTACACCGGGCATGAGTTCGCCTCCGCTGTAGCTCCATCCGCTGCCTCCTACTTCGGGTGTGAGGCAGGCTCCGGCGCGGGCCAGCAGGGTGCTGCCTGGCAAAAGTCCCCACGAGTCGGTGATTGTTTGATATGTGAGTACATCCTCACGGAACTTGTACCACTGTGGTGTGTGGCGCAGGTAAAGGCTGTCCTGACGGCCTTCGATTGCGCTTAGGAATATGTCGTGGTCTACACCACCAAAGAACAATATGTGGCTATAGCCTATAGTGCTGCAGGTGCTGCCCACCATTGCCTGAATGTGTTGTTGGCGTTTGCCGTCAACGATGTCCTGTGTCCATGCCATGGCAGGTGATGTGCGCTTCCATTGGATTGGCGTGGTATCGCCTTTCTTGAGTTGCATGTATACACCATCGGTATGTACCTTTGCAACCTGGCCTTCTGCTTTGGGCTGGTATCCGCCAAAGATGAAGAGGGCAGGCCCTGTGGCGGTGTTCTGTACTGCTACGCAGGGCTGCAAGCGGCACTCATCGGGCATTGTGGCTACAGTTGTCCATGTATTTCCGCCGGGGAATGACAGGGCATATACCTTGTTGTTGGGTACTCCGTTGCTTTGTCCACCGGCTACCCAGATAGTTCCGTCGTGGTAAGTGGCTGCGAAGTTGTCCAAAGCCTTTGGCAAAGAAGCAATGGCTGTGGATGTTCCGTCTGTAGCGTTGATGAATGTACACTCACTGAACGAGGTGGTTGAGTCCATTCCGCCAAGATATACAACTCCTTCGGGGACCTGTACGCTGGCTCCATAGGCTCGCGGATAGTAAACTTTCTGTCCTCCGTCGGCGCATGGAACATCGGGGAAATCGCAACCTCCATAGGTCGACAGCCCGCCTTTTATCCAACCGGCATAGTGTCCCGAAACAGTTTTATCCATTGGCTGCGCCGGGGATACCGTAATGCGGTTCTGTGCTATGCCTACAACCGAAATCAGACAAAGGATTAGTGAAAGGAATATCTGTTTTTTCATGGTGTGTGTCATTTAATCAATTCCTTACATAGGTCGAATGACTTTATCATCATGCGTGGTATGTGGAACGGACCTTTGAAGATGTTACCCTTGGCCGGTTGTGCCACTGTGCCGTCGCGATGCAGGTAACCATACCACTCGCCATATTCAGAATCGGGGAAGTGGGCGTATGTCCACTCGCTTATCTGCTTGTGCCATATGAGGTACTTGTCGTCTCCGGTTGCCTCGTAGGCATAGAGGGTGGCTATGATTGCCTCGGTCTGTGGCCACCAGAACTTCATGTCCTGTGAGTAGTCCTGAGGTGGAAGGTTGCGGCAGTCGCGGAAATTGATGATACCGCCATACTGCTTGTCCCAACCCCATTCCCACGACCAGTCAAGAATCTGAATGGCTTGTGCTGTGAGCTCTTTATCCCAGTCGCGGTGCTTGGCCTCCTCGAGCAGGAACCATGCAGTCTCAATGCAGTGTCCCGGGTTGATGAGGCGGCCGTTGATGGTGTCAATGAATTCGCCGTTGGGGCCAACCATCTCGAGCAAAGCCTCGAATTCGGGTTTCATGAAGTCCTTTAAGGATTCGATTGATTCGTTAATCTGCTGGTCGAGTACAGGATCGCTTATGACGTTGCGTATGCGTGAGGCTGTGTTGATGAGAATCATTACCAATGAGTGTCCTTTGGCCTGCATTGTGGGCAGGTATTTTGGCTCCATATAACCTGGGGTAGCAACAAACTTGCGAATGTCCTTGAATAGGTTCAAGGCTTTCTCGGCATAGCTCATGTCGCCCGAAGCCTTGGCATATTCGGCCATGGCTATGGCTGCAAAACTCTCGGAGAATACGTAGCGGCGTTTGCGCAGTGGTGTTCCATCGGCCATAACCTCGAAATACATACGTCCGTCGGTGTCGAAACAGTGTGCCTCGATGAAGTCTATGGCGCTTTTGGCTGCAGCAAGCCATTCGGGATTTTTCTCTATTGTGTTGTATGCGAAGCTGCATACAAAAGCAAAACGGCCCTGGAACCATACCGACTTTGTGCTGTCGATGAGTGAGCCGTCACGGTCTACACATGTGTATACACCGCCGTTAATGCGGTCGAGTCCGTTCTTTAGCCAGAAAGGCATTATATCGTTTACAAGGTCATCGCGATATTTCTGTGACCAACCTTTAAGATATTCGTTCCAATTCATAGTATTTTCGTATTATGTTCGGGATGACAGATATCGCGTATTTGTCATTTCGAACGCATGTGAGAAATCTCGGTATCCCAACAAAGGGCTTTTATAATTTATTGCAACGCTCAAAGAAGTTGATTGCTTCCAGTTCCTTACGCATTGCAGCCTCCTCTTCGTCGGTCATATTCTGGAAAGGAGTACGGTTCTTGCCAAGGTCAAGACCAATGAGCTTCATAATGCGCTTGCCGCCAACGATGTTGCCGCGATAGTGGCAAATGACATTGATGACCTCCTGTGAGAAGTTCTGCAACTCACGTGCTTTCTCAAGGTCTCCGGCATTCCATGCATCGATGATACCGGCAAGGTTGCAACCGTTGTAGTTTGTTGTTCCGCCAATACCACCTTGTGCGCCACCCATTGCTAGGCATGGGAGAATAGTCTCGTCCTGGCCGTGCAGCATGTCGAACTTGCCGTTCTTGTAAAGACGGCACTGGTTGTATTCGTAAAGGCTTTCGAATGTGTATTTGATACCTGCAAAGTTGGGGATGCGGCCATCAACAGCCTCTAGGAATTTTACCATAGGAAGGAATGCTCCATTGAATGCCGGAATGTGGTAGAAATAGAATGGAAGCTCAGGTGCAGCCGAGGCAATCTCCTCGCAATACTTCACCAGTTCCTCGACTCGGCCTACTTTGGGGAATGGTGGGGCCATGGCACCAATACCGAATACACCCATCTTCTGTGCATGCTCGGCCATGCGACGGCTTGACTTTACGCATGTACTGCCGACATGGACAATGATTTTGAAACCCTCGGGAGCTGCTGCAACCCATGCTTCGGTAAGTTTGATACGCTCCTCCTCGGTAAGCATGTATCCTTCACCCGAAGAACCGTTAATGAATACACCTTTCATGCCATTATTTGCCAGCATTTGTGCATACGCGGGAATGGGCTCATAATTAACTTCACCGTTTTCGTAGAACGGGGTGAACGGAGCATCAATCAAACCAATGATTTTTTCCATAGTTATAAGTTTTGGATTTATAGTTATTTGTCTGTAATGTTTCTAAATGACAAAAAAACTGAAAAATATTCAAATGGGCAAATAATATTGGATTAAATGATGATGGGTATATGAAAATTATGCCGGCCAGGGAAATGTGAATACTAGCCCTGGCCGGCATAATGCTCTTTTCAGCCTCCGATACCCTTGAGTGTCTGTTGCAGAAGAAGGCCGATTTCGTCGTCACCCTGCTCGCGCTCCTTGCTGAGCTTTACAAGGAAATCGGCGGTTATCTTCAGTGCCTGGTTTATGGTTCCGGGGTCTTCACAGTTCTGTGTAAGTTTTTCAAGACGTCCTATAAGACGATGGAACAGTGCCAACGCTTCATTCTGGACATCGGTTAGTGTTACGCTCCCTTTTACCTTTTTTGCCATGATTTTTTTGTCTGCAAATATAACTTATGAACGAATCTTCAAGGTTGCTGAAATACCAATATGGACAGAAGTTTTTTTATGTGGTATTATAGCAACCTGACAGGTTGTCTGCTGTATTTCTTTTGCAACAAAAAAAGTTATGAGTTTTCCAAAATTATTTACAGGACTGAATGGGGCCTTAGGGCTTTATTCTACAGTGAAAGGTATGCTTGACTCTTCAAGTGCAAAGCATGAACAGAAGAAACTGCTGAAGAAGGCTGTTGCCGAGGAGGATGGTTGGTATAAACGGAACTATTATGGTGATTTCTACAATAGTACAGCATCGCGTGCTGCTATCAAGAGGGTAGAGGATACAATGCGCAGAAATAGTGCGCAGGATAGGGCTCGCAGTGTTGTTGTGGGAGCAACACCTGAGAGTGTAGCAGTACGTAACGGTCAGGGACTGCGTGCCTTGGAGAATGTAATGACAGGGGTTGCTTCAAATGCCGACGAGATGAAGAGGCGCGTTGATGCACAACACAGGCAGAACCGCATGTCGCTGATGAATGCCCAGCAACAGAATCTTTCTATGGATGAGCGTATGGCGGCTTCGTCGGCAATGAGCGGCTTTGGAATCCTGCAGAATGCTCTTCTTGGTGCAAAATGGGGAAGGGAGGAAGAATAGTCATGAAAAATGGTGCTTACAATGAGTATCTGCGCTTTTTGCACAAGGCTGAAAAGCAAAAGAAGGCAAGGTTGAATGAGGCACGTAATAAACGTGATATGGCTATGTTCCTGGATTTTGCCTCGAATCTTGTTTCGCAGATGGGTAATGATAGGGGGGTACGGTTTGCTCAACCTGCTTCCAAAAGCAGTGCTTATCAGCAATTTTATGCGAACATGCAGCAGGCTTATAAAAGTGGATTTGGCGATTATAAAGGACGTATTCTGTATGACAGCCTGTCTAATGTTTATAAAGGCATGCAGAAAAGAACTCCACAGTCTTTGAAAAGGGATAGAACCTTTATACCTGTTGTGGATAAACCAAAGAAACCCGTGTTGCTGTCCGGTGAATTTGAGAGTGCAGTAAAGGAATTTAATTCAAAAAAATAGAGATAATATTATGTATTCAATCAATTACGACGAAAAGAAAAAGAGTGGCGTTACAGACGGTGACGCGTTTGATGTTGATAAGACAGATACTGGCTATGCAGATAATGTGAACAGTGCTGCAAGTGTGGAGGAGACTCCTTTCAAGTGGGATGGCCAGTGGAAACTGGATGCTGCCAATTATAAGCCCAGGGGTATGTGGGGCGAAAATTTTGACCCTGTAGCCAGTGATGAACGCTGGAGAAAAAAGTTTACAGATTTCATGTTGCCTAAGGATACGCCCGAACGAAGACGCAAGAATTATGCCTTGTCGCCAGCAGCTTTGGATTCCGCTTTGGGCGATTTCTACAATCGTGAAGTGAAAGGTCGCTTTGAGAAAAAGCGTGATGATTCAAAGAGGCGTGGTAGAGAGGAGTATATGCGCTATGCCGGGGTTGTTGGAGGCGACCCGGAGAATGCCATGTATCAGGCATTGCGCGTAGATGATCCCTATAAAGTCATTGATGAAACAATAGGTGAACTTGATGATGAACAGTTGAGAAGCCTTGTTACTCCATTGGCCAATTATGGAGGTTACGATGTGGATGATTTTGTCAACGGACTGGTGAAGCCTGCATTGCGTGATAGAATAGCCAATGAATACATTGAAAGTGAAAAACCGCGTAGTTCGGCCGAGTATGTTCTGCGCTCATCATTGGACAATTCCTTGATGGGTAAATTGGGACAGTTGAAGATGGCTAACAGGGTTGGGACAGATTCTCATATTGCTATATCCAATGAGGGTATGCAACGTTATGACTCCAATGGTTTTGAAGGTTTTCTTTCGGGTGTAGGCAGTCTTATTGTAGACGCTCCTGTCTTTGGCCTTTTTGGTACCGGAAGCAGTGCTATTGCGGGACAAGGACTGAAACTGGCGACAAAACGCATGACTGCAAAAGTTCTTGCAAACAGTACGAGCAGCTATATGACAAAGAACTATGCCGAGGAGATAGCAAAGAGGGCTATAAAGCAGAGTCTTAAAACAAAAATTTCTCAGGGGGTTATTGAACAGGGACTTACGCTTGGTTTCTATGATGTGGCAAACAGTGTGGCCGATGATATCCTCTATGGCAACGAAGTTGATTTCGGCAAGGCTGCAACCTCTTTTTTGCGTGGATTTGCAAGCGGTGGTGCAGCAGCTGCGGTGGCAACCCCTTTGCGCATTGCGTCAGCAGGGCTTACAGGAGGAAAAAGGTTGCTTTCGTCGGCAGGAGTGCTTAGTGCCGAATCGGCAGCCTTTACAACGGTCGGTACAGTTGAGAAAGCTATGCATGGAATAGAAATAGAACCTATTGATCTTTTGCAGGACTATGCGAACGGTACAGCTACGCTTCTTGCAATGAAGATGTTACATTTCAGACCGGGTGTCGCAAGAGTGAAACTTGGTGCAAATGGTAAAATTAAGAGCGAGTATGATTTTACTCCTGCCGAGAAGAAGGATATACGCGCAAAAGGTGTCAACCCCGAAGAGTTCATACGCCTGATTGAGAGCGAATTGAAATTGCCGTCGTTTGATGGACAGAACGCCAATTGGATAAAGGAACAGTATGCGACATTGATGTCGGGTGAAGGACTGGCTGCGTCTACACGCGCAAAACTGATGTTCCTTGTGGAGAATAAACTGACATCTACTCCTCCTGTAGCATTCGATTACAAGATAGAGGACGGTGGTAATGGGCTTTGGACGCTTACTACATTTGATATGGGCGGACGTGTCGTGGAAAAAAAGGAATTTTCAAATTCAGAATCTGTAAGGAACCAAATGTTGCTTGAGAAAGGAAATATCCGAAAGAATAGAATTGTTTTGTTCGAGAGGGAACTTACCCGTGGTCTTGATTCGCAGAACTTCCTTCTTCAGGCAAGTAAATATGCACGCGAGAAGGGGGTCGATGTGGAACTGTTGTCCGAGGCTTTGTATAAAAAGGCAAACGGTGATAAACTTGAATCGGATGAGGAGAAAATGATTGCTGAAATCATGAAAAGGACTGCGTATGACAAGACAGGGATGATACAGTTCCTTCATGATGGACGCAGGCGCATTGAAGAAAAGTATAATTTGCCAGATGGAAGCTTGCTTACAGTCGTTGATAAGAAATTCTATGATTGTACTGAAACGCAGAACAAGGCTCTTGATGAGTATGAACAGTTTGTGCGTGGTGAAGTTGAGAGGCTTAAGTCGGGTACATCACCGGCAGTGTCTGCACTTTTTGTAGAGCGTGGCAAGAATAGTGGATTTTCCGGCATGAGTAATGAGCAGGTTCAGAGTGAAGAAATGGAAGGGTATCGTAGACGAAGGGATGAGGAGTTCTCGCTTCGCGCCAACACCACTCCGGTTCAGATGGAAACTGTACCGCTGGCCGATATTTCGAAGATCAAGTATTCTCCCGAGAAGGTGGAAATGCTTCGTCCGTCGGTTGAGCGTATGGCAAAACTGTTGCGTCATGATGTGGATGTGATAACGCGTCCCGAGGATATTAAACGTCCCGATCCAAGTGACAGTATGGCTGTTAGCGATTATAATATGCAGCTTGGTGCCCAAGGATGGTATGGCAACAATAAGGTTGTAATAAACTTGATGAATATCAGGAGTGTGGAAGAACTTGAAACCACTGTGGTTCATGAGGTTGTGGGGCATGCCGGACTTGAAAGATTGTTTGGAAATTACTATAATGAGTTTATTGAAGAGGTCTATAAAAGAGCCGACAGGAACGTGCGTAGCGAGATAAATAAAATAAAGACCACCAATCCGCATTATGATACCATGAGGCTGACCGAAGAGTATCTTGCTTCTCTTGCAGAAAAGGCTTATAAAACAAACGGAGAACGTGCGCTTTTCTCCCGCTTCAAGGAGTTTGTGAGAAACATGCTTGTCAGGCTGAATATATATACAGGGAAGAACCGTAATTTCAGCGAAAAGGAATTGATTGAGATAATGAGATTGCATTGTAATTATATAGTTGAAGGAAAGGATGCTTCGCTGCACCGACGGGAGGCTTTTGGTCGCTTCGGGTCGGCAAGACGTAGTGAGGCTGCATATAATGACCGTTCTTTGTATAATGCCGATCTTAGGGAGCGCATAATGGATGGAAGACATTTTCGCGGGACTCCCGAGGGTTTCCTGGACCGCAAACTTGAAACTGCATTCTATTCGTTGCCTAGGGAAGAAAGAGGCGTATTGGGTGAACTGATAGAGCGCCGCAGGAATGAGAATGAAAGGAAAAGAGATGCTTATCGTTATCGTTTTATTGGAGAAAGAGGTGTAGCTAATATGGGAATGGGAGACGGCTCCGGAAGAAACACCTCTCTTGAAATGGCAAAGAAATTGGAGACCGATGGGGTTGTCCCGGAACTTATAAAATTACGGACCGGTTGGGAACGTGGATTGGATGGTGATTGGCGATTTGAGGTTCCCGAAGGCGAGAATGTTGTAAAGAATATTGCCTTTAGAAGATATTTCGAGAATGATCCATACAGTGCCGGAATGTTCAATCGTTACAGTGATGTACCAAGTTTCCAATGGCCGGATGAGTTCCGTAGGTTGTGGGACAGAACAAAAGAACTGGAGAATCATAGATTCACACTTAAAGAGGTAGTAGGTGATGAGACTTTCTTCAGGGCATATCCCGATTTGATGAATATGCCGGTAAGGGTTGTTTCTGGAATTAAGGAACCTGTATATTATGACGCTAAAGGCAAAAAACTTTATGTAGACCGGAATCTGTTCCTTAAAAAGGATTCCGGAGTGGAAATGTCGGCTGCCTTGCAAAAGATTATTCAGGATTATGAGGGCTTTAGTCAGGCAGTACCTTTCAGACATGTTGCTGGCAGCAAAATGTTTATGAATGAGTATTCCGAGATGGCAAATGCTGTCAGAACCATTGAGGGGTTGCAGAAGGCTATACCGGGGTTTGACAGCAATGGTGAGATAAATGGACTTTTCAAAAAGGAGTATGGCTTTGATATGGCCGATTTTAAAAGGAATTTCCCTACGTACGATGATTATCTTATTTATAGAATGACCGGTAATAATATGCATTTTAGCGGCAATGTGGAATTGGATAATGTGAAGAATCGCTATGGTATGAGCGGACTGCAAAGACGTCTTTCGTTGAGTGGTTCTACAGAGAATGTACCTCGTGACAAGCAGATGGTTGTACGCGGTATCAAGGATCTGGACCGTTTTCTTACAGGGCCATTGGATCTGATAAAATCTAATCTGAAGAATTTCCTTTCTGATGAGTCGTTGAGGTACAGGTCATTTGAAGCGCCTGGGTTGTACAGAGAAAACAGCGGAGTCGATTGGCGAAGGGTTTATAACGATGAGACTGGGGAGGTAGAGGACTGGCGTGACAAATATAGACGCAAACGAGATGATGAGAGAGATGACTGGGGGTATGACAGGATGAATTGATTGCTATATTTTTTAATTTGTTTAAATAAAGTTATGAGATGAATAAGTTTCTTGATAAAAGAGTCAGAACAGAATCTACAGTAATCGGCAGGGATGTGGATATGGGCGAGGAAATCGCTCATGACTTCCTGAATGAGTGTGCCGCTTGCTGGAATTCGCTTGAGGAGGCTCGCCGCAAATTGCGGCGAAGCCTCATGTATAGCTATGGCGACCAGTGGGGCGACTATGTTACAGATCCATATACGTTGGCCAAAATAACAGAAGGTGAACTCATAAAAAAGAATGGAAAGGTTCCTCTGAAGAATAATATGATTTCACCGATCTTGAGCAATATTGAAGGTCAGCTTCGCCAGAACCTTATGCGCCCGGTATGCGTTGTAAGGGACCAGAGTGAGAGTAAACTTGGAGAAATGATGTCTGTTGCCATTGAATATGTCCATGATATCAATGAACTGGAAGAACTGGACTCGGACAGCATGCGTATGTTGCTGAATGGTGGAATGGCGGCCCAGCGTATTGAATATGGCGTAAATCCTGCTAAAGCGAAGAGGGATGTTTGGATATATGGTGTAAATCCGTCTCGTCTGTTTTTTAATAGCAACATGGAGGATGTGAGAATGTGGAATCTTACATGTATCGGTGAACTGTTCGATATGCCTCTTGATGAGGTTTTGTCACATTTTGGGACAACACCTCAGAAAAAAGAGAAAATAAAGGGATGGTACGGTCATGTCGCAAATCCGGTTGGAGCCAATAGAGCTATGCAGGGTGATGAACTGAAGAATATATCGTTCTATTCATCCTCCCATCCGTCATTGTGCCGTGTTGTCTTAGGGTGGAAACTTGAGTCGCGAGATGCCTATCTATGGAATGATGAACTTAACGGTTCATGGGGGTATTTGCCCTATGATAATGAAAGTAGAAAGAAAATGGAGGCCGAGAATGAAAGACGTGTCAAGGAGGCTGAGGCAGCAGGACGTAGTAGAGAGGATATATTGTTGGTGGATTACGAATTCGCTACAGAACGATTCTGGTACTATCGTTATATGACTCCCCAAGGCTATATTCTGCAGGAGGGGCGTAGTCCATACTGGCATGGAGAGCATAACTATATACTTCATTTGTTCCCACTTGTACAGGGACGACTAGGGAACTTTGTGGAGCAGTTCATAGATCAGCAAAGAGTCATCAACCGTACAGCTACGCTCATAGACTTTATCCGCAGTACTTCTTCAAAAGGTGTACTTGTTGTTGATGATGAGGCTTTTGAAACCATGAGCCGTGAAGAGATTGTTGATGAATATGTACGTTATAATGGTGTCCTTTTTGTAAAACTGAAACCGGGTCAGAGTATTGATGGTGTCGTAAGGCAATATAATAGCAGTGCTACGGTTGCCGGTGATTTTGAACTTCTCAATTTGCAGTTGCGTCTTATAAATGAGATTTCCGGTGTCAATTCGGCTATGCAGGGACAGGCACCGAAATCCGGTACACCTGCAATGCTGTATGCTCAACAGGTGCAGAATTCATCTTTGAACCTTAAAGGTCTGTTTGATGGTTTCAAGACTTTCCGCCGTCGCAGGGATACAAAACTGATGAAGACGATACAGCAATTCTATAGTGAAGAACGTTATATAGAGATGGCCGGAACACATTACAGCGAGGAAGCAAAATGGTATAATCCACAGAAAGTACAGGAATGCGAATTGGAAGTTACTATTGCTGACGGCTACAATACACCGGCATTCCAGATGATGGCCAACGATTTCCTTATGGAATTGTTCCGTTCTAACGTTCTTGATGTCAAGACGCTACTTGAAAACACCTCGTATCCATTTGCGACAAAAATACTTGAAGCTCTCAAACGGAATGAAGAACAACTTGCAAAGGGTGGTGCTCCCGAAGGAATACCACCAGAACTTGTAGGCATGATGGGGCAAATGCAACAGAATCTTCCACAAGGAGAGGGAGCGGTTACAGAAACTGCAGGACGGACGGAACAGACTGTAGATTTGTTGCCAGCAGAAACAAAATAGCAGCATGTCTTGTTTGTTTTTTGAAAAATATGATATATTTGCATTTGATAATTGAAATATAAAAAAGACTGGCTATGAAAAGAATTCTTGCGCTTTCAACAATGTTTATGATGTTTGTTGTATTTTCTTTGACATCGTGTAGTACCGAGAAGTCTATTGCGTCTGCATTTGCTAAAAAAGGCTATCAGATGGTGACTCTTACTCCGCAGCAACAGTGTGAAATGGCACCTCTGCTGCATGCATTTCCATCGTTCAACCATACAGCATTGGGTTATATAGCATATGGTAATTCCATTACTTTTGTGTATAATGCCGATGAGGCTGCCTGGAATGCATATGGTCATGTACTTGTGAATTCCGGTTTTTCCGATTTGGGGATAGGATATTCAAGGGCTGACGGAAATTATAGCGTTACTTATAATGTGAGTAGCGCTGTTGTTAATGTTTATGACCAGAAACTGTTGCTTGTAACATATTTGAGCGCAATGTTCTGAACAATCCCAATTAAGGGGCTATGTTCCTATAGAAGGGTGCGCCAAACAGCAGTTTTGTCACACCCTCTTTTTTAACTCTCTAATCCAACCTGTCATATAAACAATGAATTCCAAAGAACGTATTATTCAGTTACGCGAAGAACTTCATAGGCATAACCATAACTATTATGTGCTCAATGCTCCTGTTATTACAGATTATGAGTTTGATGTTCTTTTGCGTGAACTTCAGGATCTTGAAGAAGCAAATCCCGATATGTATGATGAGACTTCTCCCACAATGAGGGTAGGAAGTGATATTACAAAAGAGTTTAGGCAGATAGCTCATAAATATCCTATGCTTTCGCTTGGAAACACCTATTCTAAAGCCGAAGTTGCAGAATTCTATGACAGGATAAAGAAAAATTTGAACGAGGATTTTGAATTGTGCTGTGAACTTAAATTTGACGGCACATCAATTTCTCTTACGTATGTCGGCGGCAAGTTGGTGCAGGCTGTTACTCGTGGTGATGGTGAGAAGGGTGATGATGTTACCGCCAATGTCAAGACTATCCGTTCTGTACCATTGGTGCTGTCGGGCAGCGGCTATCCTCATGAATTTGAAATTCGTGGAGAAGTGTTGATGCCTTGGACTGTTTTTGAAAAACTGAATGAAGAGCGTGCTGCTGTAGGTGAGCAACCTTTTGCCAATCCGCGCAATGCAGCGTCGGGTACGTTGAAATTGCAGGATTCATCAGTTGTTTCAAAGCGCAGTCTTGATGCTTATCTTTACTTTATGTTGGGTGAGGACTTGCCTTCTGGAACTCATTATGGAAATTTGGAGAAGGCAAGGGCATGGGGGTTCAAGATTTCATCATTGACACGTAAATGTAGTACTCTTGATGATGTGTTCTCCTTTATTGACTACATTGACGAGGAACGCAAGAACCTGCCATATGCAACCGATGGTATTGTGCTGAAAGTGAATTCTATCCGTCAGCAGCGTAAATTGGGCTATACTTCAAAATCGCCTCGTTGGGCAATAGCCTATAAATTTCAGGCTGAGCGTGCAGTAACGCGCCTTAACGAGGTAACATATCAGGTGGGGCGCACCGGCGTTGTGACACCTGTTGCCAATCTGGATCCGGTACAGTTGTCGGGAACGGTAGTTAAACGTGCTTCGTTGCATAATTCAGACATAATTGAAAAATTTGACCTGCATATAGGTGATATGGTGTATGTTGAAAAGGGTGGCGAAATAATTCCTAAAATAACAGGGGTGGATGTTGAAGCCCGTTTTATGGTGGGTGAAAAGGTCAGGTTCATAACAAAATGTCCACAATGTGGAACACCACTTGTGCGTGCCGATGGTGAGGCAGCCCATTATTGTCCCAATAGTGCGACATGTCCTCCGCAAATAAAAAGCAGAATAGAGCACTTTGTGAGTCGTGATGCGATGAATATTGAATCCATTGGTCCCGAGTCGGTTGAACTTTTGTTCAACTATGGACTTGTAAAAAATATTTCCGATATATATAAACTCTCCCTTGAAGATCTTATGTTCCTTCCACGAATGGGGCAGAGGTCGGCCGAAAATGTTATAGAGGCTGTAAATAAGTCGCTTGATGTACCATTTGAAAGGGTGCTGTTTGCGCTTGGTATCCGTTTTGTAGGAGCTACTGTAGCAAAACGTCTTGTTCGTGCATTCGGTAATATCGATGACTTGATGAATGCTACCTATGAGCAACTTGTTGAAGTCGAGGAGATAGGTGAGCGCATTGCTGCAAGTGTGATGGAGTTTTTTGCGAATGAAACCAACCGCGAACTTGTGGAAAATCTACGTAATGCAGGTCTCAGGTTTGAGGTTTGTCAGGAGGCGGCTGTTGCTGTTTCTGATAAACTGAAAGGTCTGAGCATTGTGGTCAGTGGAGTCTTTTCATTGCATTCGCGAGATGAATACAAGAGGCTAATTGAGGATAATGGCGGAAAGAATGTCGGCAGTGTAAGCAAGTCGACTTCGTTTATCCTTGCAGGAGAAAATATGGGCCCATCAAAACTGGAAAAGGCAAAAAAACTTGGTGTAAGAATTGTTGACGAAGAGGAATTTCTTGCAATGTTATAATTTAACCTTGTAATGCAATTCCATGTAGTTAAGATCGGGTATTTAAAAGCACTCACGGCAGTCTGGTTTACAACAACAGTCGTGAGTGCTTTTGTTTTAGTACGGGTAGTGTTTGTGTTTTTTGTAAAATTAATAATTATTTATAATTAAATATCCCAATATGTTTCTGCTATTTGGTTAAAATTGTGTAATTTTGCAGTCCAATTAGTTTAAAATTTATGATGCGAAAAAGATTGAATGGTATGGGTGTTGCACTTGTAACGCCTTTTTTGGAAAACGGTGAAGTTGATTATGCTGCACTTGAACAGTTGGTTCAAATGCATATTGACGGTCCTACCGATTTCCTTTGTGTGCTTGGAACTACAGCAGAGACTCCAACGTTGACAACTGAGGAAAAACGTGAGATTCGAAAACGCGTCATAAAACAGGTGGCAGGCCGTATGCCAATTATGGTGGGTTTTGGTGGCAATTGCACACGTGCTGTTGTTGAGGAGTTGAAGAACGAGGACCTTACAGGTATCGATGCAATATTGTCGGTCGCTCCATATTACAACAAACCTTCTCAAGAGGGAGTGTATCAACATTACAAGACGATAGCGGCTGCTACAGAACTTCCAATATACATGTACAATGTTCCAGGCAGAACCGGTGTGAATATTTTGCCTTCTACAGTAGTGCGTGTTGCCAATGACTGTCCTAACGTGGTCGGTTACAAGGCTGCGTCGGGAAACCTCTCTCAGGTTAAGGAACTTATGGCTACAAAACCAGCTCATTTTGATGTGTTCTCGGGTGACGACAGCCTGACTGTTGATATTATGGAAGCCGGTGGCGTAGGTGTAATATCTGTATTTGGTAATGCCTGCCCTGCCGAAATGTCATCATTGGTAAGGTATATGCAGAATGGAAACATTGGTGAGGCACGTAATGTACATGACAGGCTCAGGGATTTGTTCCATCTTATTTTTGT